>NZ_SKOG01000208.1 GCF_007120195.1 Aquisalimonas sp. | reverse complement strand
TTCAGGGGGGCGGTCTCGATCCGGTCGATAAGGACAATGCCGTCCGCAGCATCCTCCCCCAGGACCTCGATCCCGAGGTGGAAACTGCTTACAGCACTCGCATGCTGAGCGAATCCCAGCGCGCGCTATTGGACATGACGTTCATGGACCTGCCGCAGCGCTGGCGGATGCACCTTCCGCCCATGCTGGTGCTCGGAGCGGGTCAGGACTCGGCGTTCTCCGTTGCTGAGGTCGAAGACACGGCGCGTACGTACGGCGCCGATCTCCAGATCTACCCGGAGATGGCGCACGCAATGATGCTGGAAACCGACTGGCCGTTAGTGGCTCGGGAAATCCGGGACTGGGTGTTGGCGCGCAGTGATGAGCTGATGGCAGCGTAGGTGGGCCGGGCCCGCAGTAACCCCGGGGCACGCGATCAGGATGCGGCGGCGGCCGCCGAAGCTCCAATGGGATGCGTCCCCGCGGATCCAGCTGGTAATGGTCTGAACACTCGCTCAATGCCTTGAGCGCATTCTCAATGGAGCGGTCTTCCCGAATCTCGAATGCGGCAATGCCGACACGGGCCATGTAAAAGGCACCCAGAGTGCCGCGCCTGAAGGCGAAATGCAGCCAACACACCCTCGGGTGAGAACCCTCTCTTACTTACGCCACACGCCACCGCCGCAGAAGGCTGGATACTCGCCCGGTTGGCTGCACCAGGACAACTGCCATGGTTACACGCAAGCTCGACACAACATCCGAACCGGTCACCTGGAACGGCTACTGGGCGCTCATTAAGAATCTCACTGGTATGCTGCGCGTGGGTGACCAGATCATCATCGACTTCGAGGTCGATCACTCTAACCTGGTGGTCTAACCTGGTGGTCCCGGTCGTCCTGCAGCGCCTGCGGGAATGCCTCCATGATCGCCCGTTCGTAGCCCATGGTGACTAAGCGCTGCATGGCGCCGCCTCGGAAGACGGGCACGGCACGGCCACCGCCAGACACGATGCCCGGCTTCCGTGCCGGGACAATGTCGTGAACTCTTCGAGTTCCAGGCCGGCGGCTCGGATCTGCGCTGTGAAGTCATCCGCGTACGTCACCCGGCCGAAGTCAATGCTCGTGAAGCGCTTCAGCATGGGCTTGAGGGTCTCCATCCACGGCGAGCGGTCTTGCTGGATGGTCTGGGTGAAGTAGATCCGCCCGCCCGGATTCAGAAGGGTGCAGCAATGGCGCAACGCCCGCTCCGGCTCCGGCAGAAGCATGAAGCTTGCCGAAAAGTACACCGCGTCGTACGGGCCACCAGCGTGATCGTAGACGGATTCCCGGTACGCCTGGACCCGCTCCCGCAGGCTGGACTGCTGGAGTCGTCTGCGGGCGCGGTCGATGTAGTCCGGGTCGATGTCGATGCCGGTAATCCGCACGCGCTTGCGTTCCACCAAATCGGCATTCGCCAACAGGGCACCGGCGGTACCAATGCCGACATCAAGCAGGGCAGCCCCCTCCGGCACGCGACTTAGCACCTCCGCGTACCACCGGGAGGTAAGCTTGGGGATCAGAGTGTCGTAGATGAGGCTTCGAATCACGGTCTCGGGGTGTTAAGCGGTACGACCAGGAGTATCATGGTAACAGGCACTCAGCAGGCGTACCGGAAAATCGCTGCACCGGACCTCCGGGCAGTCGAGTCCCGCCATGTGCCTGCACCGATTCGTTACCAATCGATCAATTCGCTATCCTGGGCGAAACGCCGTTTGAAGCACAGGGACTGCGCTTTGTTACCACTCCGATCGTCGGCCAGGAAAACGATTGATGCAGCCCACCCGGCAGCACCTCATTACCGGTGGTAACGACCAGCCGCTGATCCGAGAGCTCCTGGACGCGATTCACCACGCGGATGAGATCGAACTGGCCGTCGCCTTCATCAAGGTCAGCGGTCTGGAGCTCCTGTTCGACGCCCTCGCCCACCGCCTCGCTGATCCGCCTCCGGCAACCGTTCGCATCCTCACCAGCGATTATTTGGACGTGACGGATCCGCTGGCCCTGAGACGGCTCATGCTACTCAACGAGGCCGGCGCGGACGTTCGCATGTACGAAACCGGAAATCAGAGCTTCCATCTCAAGGCCTACATCTTCGTGCGCACGCGAAACGGTGTGCTCTGTGGCGATGCCTTCGTGGGCTCGAGCAACATCAGCCAAACCGCCCTTACCAGTGGCCTGGAATGGAACTACCGTGTGGTGGATTCCGGCCACGCCGACGACTCCGGGCGGCGCGGGTTCGCAGAGGTCCGCAAGGCTTTCCGGCGCCTGTTCCATGACCCCGCCGTGACCCCGCTGACCCACACGTGGGTCGAAGCCTACGAACGACGGCGCCGGGCGGATCTGCCCAGCATCGCCCCGGGAAGCGACGAACCGGAACCACCGCCGGCCCGACCCAGCGACGAACAGGACAAGGCCCTGGATGCCCTGGCAGCAACCCGCCGGGAGGGGTTCAGCCGCGGCCTGGTGGTGATGGCCACCGGTCTTGGCAAGACCTACCTGGCCGCTTTCGATGCACGGCAAATGGGGGCGGCGCGGGTCCTGTTCGTTGCCCACCGCGAGGAAATCCTGCTGCAGGCGGAGGCCACGTTCCAGCGGGTGCTGCCGCGGGTGCGCGTTGGCCGCTACTACGCAGACCGGCGCGAACAGGATGCCGACATGGTGTTCGCCTCTGTGCAGACGCTCCATCGCCAGGCGCATCTGCAGCAGTTCCCGCGGGACCATTTCGACTACATCGTCGTGGACGAATTTCACCACGCGGCGGCCAACACCTATCGCCGTCTGTTGCAACATTTCACGCCACGCTTCCTGCTGGGGCTGACAGCGACGCCGGACCGCTCGGATCAGGCTGACATTCTAGCGCTCTGCGACGACAACCTGGTCTACACCCGCGACCTCTTCGACGGTGTTCAATCCAACCTGCTCTGCCCGTTCGCCTACTACGGCATCTTCGACGAACATGTGGATTACGAGGAGATCCCCTGGCGCAACGGCAGATTCGACCCGAACACCCTGAGCACCAAGCTGGCGACTCTGGCCCGGGCACGCCATGCACTGCGCGAGTGGGAGGACAAGGCCGGTAGTCGAACGCTCGCCTTTTGCGTATCCACGTCACATGCCGATTTCATGACGGATCAGTTCGCGCGGGCCGGCGTCCCGGCGCTATCCGTGCACTCTCGCTCCGGAGTCAATCGCCACGAGGCGTTGGAACGATTGCGCCAGGGCACGACGCCAGTCATCTTCTCGGTTGATCTGTTCAACGAAGGTGTGGACGTACCGGACATCGACACCGTGCTGATGCTGCGACCCACCGATTCGAAGATTCTGTTTCTGCAACAGATCGGTCGCGGGTTAAGACCGGCTCCGAACAAGGAACGCCTGGTTATCCTGGACTTCATTGGCAATCACAAGGGCTTTATGAACAAGCCTCAGGCGCTCTTCCAGATCAGTGGCACCCGCAGCGCCATGGCGAAATTCGCCGAACGCACTGCGAGACAGGAACTGGAACTGCCACCCGGCTGCTACGTCAACTACGACCTGGCGCTGATCGAGTTCCTGAAGTCGCTCAGTCCGCGAGGCATTGCTGACGAATACGAGGGCCTGAAGGCCAGCATGGGACGGCGCCCCACCCTGCTGGAGATCTACCGCTCCGGCATCGCCATGGAACAGCTCCGGCGACAGTACGGCAGCTGGTGGGAGTTCATCGCCGAGCAGGGCGATCTTGCTCCCGGAGAATCCGGATGCCTGAAGGCGCAGCGTGTGTTCTTCCGCGAGGCGGAGACCACGGCCATGACCAAGTCCTTCAAGATGGTGCTGCTGGAGTCGTTGCTCGAGATGGATGGCTTCCAGTACCCACCCACCGTTGACGCCCTGGCCGCAGCCTCGCTGGACATTCTCCGCCGCCGGCCGGATCTGAGCGCCGATCTGCAGGGGCAGTTCGATGATCTGGACGCCGTTGATCCGACCGTCTGGCGAGCATACTGGGGAAAGAACCCCATCAAGGCCTGGACAGGGGGCAACACCGGCAGCCGGAAATCAACGTGGTTCAGGGTGGAGGAAGGTCGTTTCATCCCCGCATACACAGTCGCTGCCGCAGATCTGGAGGCCTTCACCGCCATGCTGCAGGAGATCGTCGACTACCGCCTGGCGCGATACCGGCAGACCCTTGACACGCCAACGTCTCAGACCAGCGGTGAGGTTGTCCCGTTTCCTGACCGTTCCGAGCGAACCCGACTGCCCTACTTCCCCAACATTCGCATCGCCTGCGGACACTTCAAGTCCGGCCGGGCGGATGCCGAGGAGTTCCGGCCCATCGGACCCGGACACGGGCGCATCGACCCGGACCGCCACTTCATTGCCCGCGCTTCCGGGGACTCCATGAGCGGCGGCCGGAACCCCATTCACGACGGTGACTACCTGCTGCTGGAACGCGTGACACCAACATCGGCAGGCTCGATCACGGGCAGTACCATGGTCATCGAACGCCAGGACACGGCGGGCGACGCCCAGTATCTGCTGCGCGTGATCACCAAGGGGAGTGACGGCAGTTACGTGCTCAAGGCGACCAATCCAGCGTACGAGGACCTGATCGCCGATGACTCCATGCGCACTCTGGCCCGCCTGCACGCGGTGCTCGACGCCCTGGAACTCGCCGTCGGGCAGGAGTTCATGCGCGAGGACATACCGGAGCTGTTCGGGGCGACCTACAACCCCGGCAGCTGGCAGAGCGGCCACGTCGTGCTTCGCGAACGCAACGCCCACATCCTGTTGGTGACGCTCAACAAGCAGGGCAAGGGCACCGACCACCGCTACCGCGACTATTTCATCGACGACCACACCTTCCACTGGCAGACGCAGAACAGCACCACCGCGCAGAGCCGCCGCGGCCGGGAGCTCATCGAGCATCAAACCCGGCGCATGGGGATTCACCTGTTCGTGCGCGAAAACAAGCTCGGCCCGGATGGCAAGGCGGCCCCATTTTGCTATGTGGGTCCGGTGGAATATGTTACCCACGAGGGGGAGGCCCCCATGAGTGTTACGTTCCGGCTGCAGTAAACGTCGCCTTCCCGGCGGTGGCACGAGGGGTCAACGCCGCACCAACACCACTGTTTCCCAACTTACCTCCCCCCGTCCCAGCCGATCACCGACCGAGGCCTCAAAGCACGGCACCAGCCCGCAAGTCAGGGCAAGCACGTCAAGCTCGCGACGATCGCACGGGTAGAAGGTGCGGTCGTCCGTGGCCGGGCCATGCCGCAAGGTAATCACCAGTCTGCCCGACGGCGCCAGCAGGCCGGATAGGCGCGTCATGGCCTGCGAGCGCGACGCCGGTGGCAGGTGCATCCAGACCGCCGAGAGCAGGATCAGGCCGTACCCGTCACCGCTCGAGGCGACGCCTTCGAGGCGAGGCAGCGCGCTGTCCACCCACTGCACGCCCTTCGGCCCGTTTTCTGATGCGGCCAACCGGCGCAACGCGTCTGCCGGCTCGACGGCGGTCACCCGCCAGCCCAGCGCGGCCAGCGCCCGGGCATCGCGGCCACTCCCGGAACCGACATCCAGTGCACAGCCCGCCTCCGACGGGATGCAGTGACGCCAGTGGCCGTGGACATCCTCGAAGCGGATGGACTCGTACTGCCGGAAAAACGCCTCGGCCCGTTCGGAATAGACGTTGATGGACGGTGTATTCTTCCAAAGGGCGGTCATCAGTGCACCGGTCATGGGAAGGCGCGGTTGGCCCCGTGCGTAGCGGGTGCACCCGTGAATCCACCACGGGTCGGGGCTTGGTTCCGGCAAGGTTAGCATCGGGCGAGCACACTTGAGGGGCTTTCCCGATACCGGGACGCAGTTGCACTTCACGACGTTCCGACCAGGGTTCCCGTCGTGATCAGTAAGATCCGCGGGAAGCACGTTGAACTCCTCCTCGGAACTGGCGCGGTCCACTTCGTCCGCGAGGGCAGGCCGCCGGCGCAGCTCACCGATGCTGGCATCCGCTGCCTCAAGGAGCTCACGTCGCTGCGCGAGGAGCAACTGCCGGAAATACTCCAACTGCTCCCGGCTCATGTAGTCTTCACCGGGCATCGCGAAAAGCTCCACCTCAGTCGGTACCCCGGATCGTTCCTCCGTTGCGCTCATGCGGGCACCTCCCCCTCTTGACGAGCGAATTCCCACCGCGGAAACGGGTCTGGCAGGGCACGCCACCCCTTGGGGCCCAGTGCCAGCTCCTCGTCCGTCAGGAGGCATGCGTCCAACCGGTAACGCAGCGCGTCCTCGTCCATGTTCATGCCGATCAGAACCAGCTCCTGCTGGCGATCGCCGTACGGCTGCCTCCGACGACCGCGTATGGTCGCGAGCAGCTCCGGGTCCGACGGCCAGTCGGCGGGGTCGATGTCGGCCCACCAGATTCCCGCCAGCCCGTGGCGCGCGACGGTGCCCGCCTGGGACCAATTCCCCACCATGTCCGGACGGGACGCCAGCCAGAACAATCCCTTCGAGCGGATCACGCCCGGCCATTCGCACTGGACCCAGTCCCAGAAGCGCTGTGGATGAAAGGGCCGCCGCGCCCGGTAGACAAAGTGTCCGATCCCGTACTCCTCGGTCTCGGGAACCATCTCTTCCTGGAGGCTCGCGAGCCAGCCGGGGGCACTGGCGGCGGCATCAAAGTCGAACAGGCCAGTATCGAGGATCTGCTCCAGCGGCACCTGCCCGAACTCGCTGCGCACGATCCGGGCGCGGGCATTCAGGCTGCGCAGGATGGCCTCCAGGCGCTCCAGCTCGCTGCGGTCGACCAGGTCCGTCTTGTTCAGCACCAGCACATCGGCGAACTCGACCTGATCCACCAGCAGGTCGACCACGGTGCGCTCGTCCTCCTCGCCCGCGGACTCCCCGCGGTTGGAGAGCTCGTCGCGGGAGCCGTAATCGGCGAGGAAATTCCGGGCGTCCACCACCGTGACCAGGGTATCCAGCCGGGCGACATCAGCCAGGCTGACACCGCTTTCATCGCGGAAGGTGAACGTCTCCGCCACGGGCATGGGCTCCGAGATCCCGGTGGACTCGATGAGCAGATAGTCAAAGCGCCCTTCGCCGGCGAGGCGACTGACCTCCTGCAGCAGGTCGTCACGGAGCGTGCAACAGATGCAGCCGTTGCTCATCTCCACCAGCTTCTCGTCCGCGCGCGAGAGCGACGCCGTGCTGTTGCGCACCTCGTTGGCGTCGATGTTGACTTCCGACATGTCGTTGACGATAACGGCGACCCGCTGGCCGGCACGGTGGTGCAACACATGGTTCAGCAGCGTGGTCTTGCCGGCACCGAGAAAGCCGGACAGCACGGTGACGGGAAGTCGCCCGGTCACCGGAGATCCATACACGGACATGGACACGGCACTCCTGTGATGAATGATCAAGCGTTACGATAGAAATCAGGCATCGAGACAGAACAGAATGCGGGTCTCCGCCAGGTTCTCTACCGGCGGGGACCGGTGTACAAGGCCGCTCCCGTTGTTACCCGGGAAGCGGTTGCCTTTCATGATCCCGACCCAGAACGGCTCCAGCCGCTGCGCGGGGCCGACACGCATCACGTCCTCGTTCGGACGGCCACTGGCGAGCGCCTGGCGATCGACCTGCGAGTTGGTCAGCCACTGCGTCGCCGGCCCGCGGTAGGCGCACAGAAGCCGCAGATCATTACGGTCCACATGGAAACGCGGACACATCGTGTCATCCATCGCTTCGAGACGCGGCTGCAGGGACGACTTGCCGGCAATACCGGCAAAAACGCCGACAAGACCGGACATATCCGCTATCCAGCGCGCCAGGGCTGCAGCATTCAGACCCGCCGAACACAGAGCCCGTGTGAGAGTCACATCGACGTTCGTCACGGCGGTGTTCAGCCGAATCGTCACGGCCCACTCTCGGTCGAGATGAGTGAGTTCCTGGCACAGTTCGGGCACTGGAGAGCGGCGCCAGGTGGCCATATTCAAGCCGTGGTCAAGTATGTGCTCGAGTGTTCCGCACTCCAGACCTTCGACGGATGCCCCAAGACTCGAGGGTAATGCCGGATTGCCGGAAATCGTCATTGCTTCCATTTGCCGAAACAGTTCTTGGCTCCAGGTGACAGAATGATATGTTATAACTTTGCATTCATGCAAGAGATAAACGCCGCATTGAGCATTGCCTCACGCGGTGCTTCCCGGTTCGCGAGATCCGCCCCGGTTCTGGGGCATTTTCAGCATGATCAAACCCGACGTCGCAGGCGCGGGACGTCCGCTACGACATCGACAAACCGTCGTGGACGGCAACGCAGCGCTTGATCCACCTCTGCTGTCGCTATCGAGTGCTTGCCCGAGCACAGGCTCGCGGACTTATGCTGCAATCGTGAAGGCCGCAGCGCGTGCCGGAGTGGGTCGACTACGCGTTTGTGAATGCGTTGCCCAGCAGCTGCCCCCCAGTCCAGACGATCAGGGGCCGGATATCGGCCGCACTGCCTCGCGGCAGTGCGGCTGCGTCGGGCTTACTCGGGAGTGATCTGATAGATTTCACCTTCATCAACGGCAACGTACAGATCGCCGTCCGGCCCCTGCACCACTGACCGAAAGCGAGCCGGGCCCATGGGCACGGACATCGTGGTGACGTCGACAGACAAGCGGTCTTCGGCGATATCGAGCAGGTCAAGTCGCTGTCCGATCGGCGTGTCCCCGAATCCGATCCCCAGGAAGCCGACAACCATCTTGCCTTCCCAGCCCTTCCACTGCGAACCGGTCAGGAACTCGGCGGACGACATGCCCTGGGACTTCTTGTCGTTGTCCCAGGCCGGGCGTATCGCGTCGGGGAAACGTTCGGTGTCCGTCATCGGCATGAAAGCCCTGCGCTCTTCCGGATCCATGCCCTCCATTTGGTCCGGCATGTAACCACAGTAGTGGTCTGGGCAGTCGCCACGGCCGCCAACATTGGGGCGCGGATCCCACCCGGCGTTACCACCATTTTCCAGCACCTTCACCTCGTCGGAGTGCCAGGGTCCGTGTTCTGCTACGAACGTCTCGTGTGTGTCCGGGTGGAAGGCGATCCCCTGCACATTGCGATGACCGTAGGTGAAAATCCGTTGATTGAAGCCATCGGGCGGGTTGTTGTCGGACGCCGCGTTGCCGTCCCGGTCGATACGCAGCACTTTACCGCCGAGGCGCGTCGGGTGTTGCGGTATCTCCCCGTCGTGGTTATCGCCGGTGGTCACGTACAGATAACCATCGCCCGGATTGAAGCGGATACGCCCTCCATTGTGCGCGCCCGCGTCGCCAAACGGGTGATCGCTCTCGGTTTGCTTGTAGGGAATGTCCTCGACGATATCTGTGCGGTCCGAGACATCGCTGAAATCGTCGTTAACCGTCAGCCGTATCACGCGGTTTTTGTGGAGTGGCGTGATGCGGGATGCCGAGTACACGTAGACGTACCGGTTGTCGTCGAAGTCGGGATCGACCGCTACCCCGTTCATGCCGGCCTGACCATGGCAGAACAGGTCGTCCGCGGTGGTGGCATAGTCCTCGGTATCTTCCATGCCAAGCAAGGGGTTCACGTCGCCTGAGGGGAGCCGCACCGAGAGGCCGTGGCACTTCTCAGTGAAGAACATGGTCCCATCCGGCAGAAAGGCCATGTCCCACGGATCCTTCAGATCGGACAACACGGTGGTATAACTCAACTCGGGAGCGTCGGCGTCTGAGTTGTCAGCAACTGCCAAGCCTGGCGCCATGGCAGATGCCAGGAACGCGCAGAGCGACAACCCGGTTATGCGTTGAATCATGGATGCTCCTCCTTATCACAGTTGAACTTCTTATCTTATACTTGAACTTCTTTAAGTAACCTCCTACCGCAGCGCGGGTCGTTCGACTTAGGCCATCACGGCCACGTGTTATCAACGGCCCTCAGTTCACTCGAAAGTCGTCGAGATGTAGGCAGCGAGATCGGCGATATCATCATCGGACAAGTCGGTGGCCATGGGCGCCATCAGTGGGGTGTTGGGCCCAACCTTTTCTCCAGCGCGGTACTGTGTGAGACGCTTGGCGATGTAGTCCGCATCCTGACCCGCTATCGACGGAAAACTCCCCATGCCCTGCCCCGAACCACCGTGGCAGTGGGCGCAGGACTGAGTATAAATCGCTTCTCCAGCTGAGATGTCCTCAGCCTGGGCCTGCGCCATAACCAGGGTCAGGGCCGTGCCAATGATGAGAGCCATCTGCCTCTTCATTGAGGTCTCCGCACGATAGATTGAGCGTATTATTCTTCGCCTCACCAGAGAACCTGGAGCTGCCGCCGTGTTGCCCCTCCGCTCCGATTGAGCCGCCCACCCCAGTTTTGTATCAGCCCGCTCAGTTTCGTATAGTCCTCAGGCCCCCGGCCGTCAATGCCAGCACTGACCATCGCGGCGAGTCGGTGACGACCAGGAGTGACGACCGGGACACCCGCCACGTGCGCGCTCGAGACTCAGCACTGCGGGTCGTGCTGCCCTTGGCCATCGCGCGGCAGCTCCCCGCATTAAGAGCTGCAGGAGAACCCCTTCAGGGAAGAGGGTTTCAGAACCGCGCACGAACGCCCGCGACGAAGTTCCTCTCCGGCGCGGGCTCGAAGTAGTTCCGGTTGTCATCGTTGATGCGCACGTTGCTGAAGTATTCCTTGTTGGTCACGTTGTTCACGCCCAAAAAGGTTTCCAGGTCCAAATTACGGCTGGTCTGGCGGGTGCCGATGCGCGCGTTGACGATGCCATAGCCCGAGACACGGTCCTCGTTGCCGCTGTCGGCGTAGACACGGCCGACGATCAGGCCGTCGACAATGGCGTACACCCCGCCGGGATCACGCCAGGCAAGTTCGCCGAACAGCTGATGGTCGGGCAGTCCCGGCAGGCGGTTGCCGTCGAACTGCTCTCCGTCGTCCTCGAAATCCCGGTAACGGAATCGTGAGGCGGTATAAGCGCCGGTGAAGGACAGCTCCGGCAAGAAGAAATACTCGACCCCCAATTCAAGCCCTTCCCGGCGGGTACGGCCGGCATTGCCGAACTCGTTGGCGTTGTCCAGGGAACCGGTCACGACGATCTCGTCGCGGGTATCCACTCGGAACACGGCCAAGTCATACTGGGCGCGCTCCCCCAGAAAGCCCTTGATGCCGATCTCGACATTCGTCGCTCGTTGCGGGTCCAGCCCCGGATCGAACCCCTCTTCCGGCGAGGCGGGGTCATAGAACTCCGTGAACGTGGGCGTCTCGAAGGAGTTGGCAACGTTCGCGTACAGCCTATGATCCGCAGTGAGCTCATAACCCAGCCCGGCAACGGCGCTGAATTCATCGAAGTCACGGGTACCGGAGGCCGCACCGGCTTGCTGACGGTCCTCGATGCGGAAACCCACCCGATCGTAGCGGCCGCCCAGGGTCAGATCCGTACGCTCGGTCAGCGTGATATCCGTCTGAGCGTACACACCGACCGAGGTGGCCGTCTCGATGGAATCCTGCGTCTGACCCGTCTGCTCGCCGGCTGGGTTGACCGTGTAGCGCTGGCGGTCGTCGCGCTGGCGCGCCGCCTCGACGCCCACGGTGTACAGAGTTGGCATTCCCAGGAACGAGAACCGATCGGTGTAATCCGTGCCGGCGCCGAAGAAGTCGCGGTCGAACTCGATCAGACTGGGACCCGGGAAGGGCAACTGCTGACGGAAATCCCGGTTGGTGTAGAAGGTGCGGGCGGTGAATTCACCGGGCAGGCTCCCGCCGTCGCGGTAGATCAGGCCGATGCGCTGCTGCTCGACCTGCTGTCCGGAGTCCAGGTTCGTCGCAATGGCCCGGGCCTGCCGGCGGTCCTCGCGGGCCGCCGCGCGACTCAAGCCGGCAGGGTCCTGGCCCACCGGCTGGTCCAGCGCCGTAAAGACGGTGGTCAGGCTGCGTGTAGGGTCAAAATCGTACCGCACCTTCGCGTTGACCAGGCTCTTCTCCGTGCGACTGTGCTCCCGGTAGCCCTCGTACTGCAGATCCCAGGCGCTGACATGGGCGTTCCACGGGCCGAATTGCCCGCCGCCCATGACGCCATAGCGCTGGAAATCATGGCTTCCAACGGTGCCGCGCAACTCTACGTCGGGCTCGGCGGGGCCGTCCTTCGTGCGAACATCCACCACACCACCTGCGGCATTGCCGTAGAGCGCCGATGAGGGGCCGCGAATCACCTCCACTCGCTCGGCCGACTCCAGGTCGATGGCATCGACCTGGGACTGACCGTCCGGCAGCGTTTCGGGAATCCCATCAACCAGGATGCGAATACCGCGCACACCGAATGGCGCGCGTGCGCCGAAGCCACGGATGGACAGTCGCAGGTTCTGAGCGAAGTTGTAGCGATTCTGGAAGAACACGCCGGGGAGGCGATTGAGGGATTCGTCGAGTTGCAGCTGCTGGCGCCCCTGCTGGATCTCATCCTCGTCCACAAAGCCAACCGCCGCGGGTGTCTCCTGGAGATCCCGCTCGAGGCGAGGGGACGTGACCGTGATCGGCTCGAGCCGGGCACCCTGGTCGGCCGCAGCGCCCAAAGGCAGCATTGTCGACACAACCGCCAGAGGCAACAGCGGTACTCCTCGCCATCTCGTCGTCATCTGTCTTGCCTCTCCGAAGAAAAGTAGAGAATCACGCCCCTTCTTGCATGACTTGAGCCGGGCTTAACCACTGGCTCTTCCCCTGCAAAGGCCGAGCTTCGCGAGCCCTAAGGTAGACGAGTGCGGGTAGGTCAGCGCGCCGCGAGCGTGCTGAAGTCATCGCGATACCCCCGCAGGCGATCTCGAACGCTGCTGCGCTGCTGGTCGTTCAGTCCGGCGAGCAGGCCGTGTGTGCAGTCGATCCAGACCGCACGACTCTCCGCGCGCGCCCGCTGTAGAAGCTCCGGGCGCGCATCGGCGTCGAGCCACCATTCCCGCAGGAACGTCTCGATTTGTTCCGGCGCCGAATCGCCACGCAAGAGTGTCACGAACTGGTCATCACGCCTGGCACGCCATTCAAGCCATTGGTCAGTGACATCGGGAAGCCGCCCATGGCATGCCTTGAACTGCTCTTGCTGAGCCTCGGAAAGATCGCCGGTCCACGCCTCCACCCGGTCCATGGCACGACTTGCACCCTCGGGAGCGATATCCTCGGCATATTCCGTACGGCCGTCGGCGAGCTGCTGCTCCAGGTGTTTGATCTGCGCCGGTGACAGCGTGCGTAGCGTCGCCGCGGCCAGCGGGATCAGGTCATCCACCGTGGCCCGGAGCAACGCTTCACCGGCTTGAAAGCGGGACTCCACCTCGTCTCGCCCGGGAGCCGGGCTGTCCAGCAAAGACTCGGCATCATCCAGCAACGCGACCAGTTCCGGCAGGCGCTCCGTGCGGTGGAAATCCCGGTAGTCCTGGAAGTCCGCACGGACATCACGGCGCTGGTGCCCCTCCAGGTCCAGGTAGCTGGCGACGCGCCGAGCTGCGAACCAGTCGCCGTACTCATAGGCGAATTCCAGCCGGCTGCAAGCCGAGAGCGTGAGGGCCACCATGATCAGCAGCCCGAAAAGACGCAAGCAGGACATTGATGGCACCTCACGCTGCGAGGAAGAAGCAGGCACAGGTCGAGCTTGCCTCGAGAGTGTGCCCACATTGGTAATAGAGACGGACGTACCGCGCACTGGATTGACCACCGGCACGGGGACCGGTTCACCGCTCGCAAAACCAACTGTACTGAAAGCCCTCCGGATCGCTGGCCTTGTACTCCTGCCAGAGCAGCATCAGCGTCACCCCCGGACGCTTGAGCTCCCGGTGCACATGGCTCCACCACCCTGTTCCAGGGGTTGACGACTTCCCGTGGAGAGGCATGGCGAAGCCAAGCGCGGCTGCTAACGAACATGCCCTGTTTCGTCCAACGCTTGACAACAATGAGGGTTATCACGAATACTTGTATTCGTACTTCTACGAACTGCGAATTGATTATGATCGATAACTGCTGCAGCAGGGAAACCGACGGAGATACTGCTGGCACCGCACAGATCACGGACGGTGAGCTGGCAGCGCTGTGCAAGGCACTGGGACACCCGGCGCGGGTGAGAATTCTCCGCCACCTGGCGGGACACGGGACGTGTTTCTTTGGCGACCTCGCCCCCGTGGTCTCCTTGTCTCCGTCTACGGTCTCCCAGCACGTCACCATGCTCAAGGAAGCGGGGCTCATCATGAGCTGGGCCGATGAGCGCCGGGTGTGCTACTGCGTCAATCCGGACCGTCTGGCGCTGCTCAAGCGTCTCATCGAAGCGTTGTAATATTCTTTGCTCAATCTGTTCGTATTTCGTCGAATTACGCAAGGAGGAATCATGAATCAGCCACACACCATCTCGAACGACGATCCAGTCGCGGTCATCGGTGCGGGCCCGGTGGGCCTGGCCGCCGCGGCACACCTCCTTGAACAGGGCCTCGAGCCCGTGATCTTCGAGGTCGACCCCGCTCCGGGGAGGACGTTCCGGGACGTTGCCCACGTTCGGCTGTTCTCCCCATGGCGCTACAACATCGATGATGCGGCGGGGCGGCTGCTCGATGCAGTGGGATGGCAGCGGCCCGATCCAAATGCTCTGCCAACGGCCGGCGAACTGCTCCACCGTTACCTGGAGCCACTGGCGGCGCATCCCGACCTGGCGAAGCGCCTGCGACTTGCAACCCGGGTGACCGGCATCACTCGTCAGGGGGTCGACAAGGTCAGGACCCGCGGGCGCGACGCGCACCCCTTGCTGCTGCGGGTGAGCAATGGCGCAGGCCGAGACGAGGAGCACCTCGCCGCGGCAGTCCTTGATGCCACCGGCACCTGGGCACACCCCAACCCGCTGGGCGCCAGCGGCCTGCCGGCCATGGGCGAGGAACAGTTTGCGGAGTGGATCAGCTACGGCATGCCCGACGTGCTCGGACGTGAGCGCACTTACTACGAGGGGCGCACGATACTGGTCGTCGGTGCCGGTCACTCTGCAGCCGGTAATCTGCTCGCGCTGGCGAAGCTGGCGGACGTCCACCCGGGCACACGGATTCACTGGGCCGTACGCGGCGCGACACCCCATCGCCTGCTCGGCCAGACCGGCAAGGACAGTCTGCCCGCCCGGGGTGCGCTCGGCGAGCGGGTCAACGCCTTGCTGCGCTCCGGACACCTCACCCCGCATGCAGGCTTTCCGATCCAGGAGATTCGTGCGAGCGACGGCCGCATGATGGTAATTCCCACGTCCAATTCCGGCCGTGAACCACTCCAAGGGATCGACCGAATTATCGCCGCCACCGGCTCGCGCCCGGACATGGCGCTCGCCCGCGAACTCCGCGTCCAGCTCGACCCGGCTTTGGAGTGCGTGCCAGCCCTGGCGCCGCTGGTGGATCCGAACGAGCACAGTTGCGGCACGGTGGCGCCGCACGGGCACCGCGAGCTGGCCCAACCCGAGCCTGGATTCTACATCGTCGGCGCCAAGAGCTACGGGCGGGCACCCACATTCCTGATGAGCACGGGTTACGAACAGGTGCGCTCCATCGCCGCTGCCCTCGGCGGTGATCTCCCGGCCGCGGACAACGTCGCGTTGGAGCTGCCCGCAACCGGCGTGTGTGGTGCGCCGGGCACGGGCGCAC
>NZ_SKOG01000152.1 GCF_007120195.1 Aquisalimonas sp. | reverse complement strand
TCGGTGCGCCTTCGAGGCTAGGCGCCGGGCCGAAGGCGTAGCGGCCCCTACGGCGAGGACCGGCAACACCGCCTCGGAGGCGCACCGGCAAGCCCTCCGGGAGCGCCTGTCCGGCCGCGCATCGGTGTTGCGCCTCTTGCCAAGGGGAACGGCCATTGGCTGCGAGCCGCGCCTTGCTCCACGGCCGGACAGGCAGCTCAAAAGACAACGAATTTCGGTTACAGGACACTAGTGCCCCGCCGTGATGGCGGTCAAGGCGCGATGACCATCGCGGCTTCAACGGTGAGTTGCCGGACTTTGTTGCGGCTATGCGGAGATTTGCGCTTGACTGAAGGCGCTCTTATAACCTGCAAGAAGCTGCTAGAATCACGGCCTTTTTCTCGGGACTGGAAGAGTATATGAGTCAACAGCCGCTGGTTGGCGTCATCATGGGCAGCAAGTCGGATTGGGAGACCATGCGACACGCCGACGAGACGCTCACTGAATTCGGTGTGGCCCACGAGTGCCGGATCGTCTCCGCGCATCGCACGCCGGAGTGGATGCGCCAGTACGCCCAAGAGGCCGAAGGTCGTGGGCTGGAGGTGGTGATCGCCGGCGCCGGCGGTGCCGCCCATCTGCCCGGCATGGTCGCCGCCCAGACAACCCTGCCGGTGTTGGGGGTGCCAGTGGAGAGTCGCACCATGAAAGGCCTCGATTCCCTGTATTCCATCGTTCAGATGCCCGCTGGCGTGCCTGTCGGTACCCTGGCCATCGGCTCGGCCGGCGCAAAGAATGCGGCCCTGCTGGCCATCGCGATTCTGGCCAACACGCGCCCCGAGCTTCGCCAACGCCTTCACGACTTCCGCGAGCAGCAAGCCCGGGGGGTGATGGAGGACGGCCTATCGTGACCCACGCCCTTCTGCCCGGAGCGACCATTGGCATCCTAGGCGGCGGCCAGCTGGGCCGCATGACCGCCTCCGCGGCCAGGCGACTCGGTTATCGGGTCCATACCCTGTCCCCCGGTACCGATACGCCCACCGGGCAATTGGCCGATCGTGAGATCACCGCGGACTATGACGACCTCAACGCCGTGTCCGATTTCGCCCGCGGGGTGGATGTGCTGACTTTCGAGTTCGAGAACGTGCCCTCGGCAACCACCGACTGCGCCGAACGGTACACGCCAGTCCGACCCGCGGGCCGGGTCCTCCACGTGTGCCAAAACCGGACGCGGGAGAAGCGCTTTCTCACTGCTAACGGCTTTCCAGTGACACCGTTTCGCGAGGTCAACACGCGGAATCGCCTTGGGAGTGCTGTCCGGGCAATCGGGTTGCCTGCCGTCCTCAAGACCGCTGGCTTCGGCTACGATGGCAAGGGCCAGGCGGTGATTCGAAGCGACAGCGAAGTGGATGCGGCGTGGGCAAGCATTGGCGCCGGCGATGCCGTGCTTGAGACACTCGTGGACTTCCAGTGCGAGGTGTCGGTCATCGGCGCCCGCGGCGTCGACGGCACTTTCACCCACTGGGGCGTTGTGGCCAACGAGCACCGGAATCACATTCTTGATGTCTCGATCCCTGGCGCGGCGGTCCCGGCGCCGGCGCGCGAGCGGGCCGTGGATGTCACCCGCGGCATCATGGACTCCCTGGACGTGGTCGGGGTCCTGTGTGTGGAATTCTTCCTGCGCGCGGACGGCGAACTGATGGTCAACGAGATGGCGCCCCGCCCCCACAACTCCGGTCATTTCACCTTTGATGCCAGCGTCACCAGTCAATTCGAGCAGCAGGTCCGTGCGATCTGCGGCCTGCCCCTGGGCAGTACGGAACTGCTGCGCCCAGCGGCCATGGTGAACCTCCTCGGCGATCTCTGGGCCGCGGGGGAGCCGAACTGGTCGGCGGCCCTGCGGGATTCGTACGTGAAACTCCACCTCTACGGCAAAAACGAGGCCAAACCTGGTCGCAAGATGGGCCATATCGTCGCCTTCGGGAGCGATCACATGGACGCCCGGAAACGGGCCCTGGAGGCCCGAGCAGCGCTGACGGCCGCTTAGGGCGACATGGGTTGCGACTGTTGCCGAGCGCTTCCCTGCGCGTTCGGTGGAAAAGGCGCCAAGCTATCTAAACCGCACCAACCGACGCACAAGGATCCCTTTACCCATGTGGTTCAAGAATGTCTGTCCGTACATCCTCGAGCAGGATTTCCCCCTCGACGGCGACGGCCTGGAAGAACGGCTGGCGCGGGACGGTTTTCAGCCCTGTGGCCGGCTGGACCTGGAATCCGGCGGCTGGAGCGCGCCCCTGGGCGACGGCTACACCCAGCTGGTCCATGCCGCCGGGGGCTGCCTGATGATGGCACTCAAGGAGGAGGGCAAGCTCATGCCGGCGGCGGTAGTGCGCGAGTCGCTGCAGGAGCGCGTGCAGGTGATCGAGGAGCAGGAGGGGCGCAAGGTGCGAAAGAAGGAGAAGGAGCGGCTCAAGGACGAGGTCATCCTGGACCTGCTGCCGCGGGCCTTCACGCGCAGCAAGCGCACCTTCGGTTACCTGGACACGCGCAACGGTTGGTTGTTGGTGGATGCCGCCAGCTGGAAAAAAGCCGAGGAGTTCAGTGAGCGCCTCCGCGACGCCCTCGGCACGCTGCCACTGGCGCCTCCAGAGCCCGATACCGCGCCGCAGGCTGTCATGACGCGATGGCTCACGCGGGATGCCGCGCCGTCTGACTTCACCCTGGGCGACGAATGCGTGCTCATCGACCCGGAACTTGAAGGCGGGGAAGTGCGCTGCAAGCGGCTGGACCTCTCCTCCAGCGAAGTCAAGAGTCATATCAAAGCCGGCAAACGCGTCTCGCGCCTGGCGCTGATTTGGCAGGAGCGGGTCAGTTTTGTCCTCGACGCAGACATGAGCATCAAGCGCCTGCGCTTCCTGGACGCCGTCCAGGACGAGCGCGCCGACACCGAGGCCCATACGGACGCGGAGCGCTTCGACAGCGACTTCACCATCATGCACCTGGAGCTCGCCCGGTTCATCCCGCGCCTGCTGGACGTGATGAGCACCGAGCAGGCCGAGTGATCGTCTAGTGCCCTGTCACTTCGGCGACAGGGCACTAGCTTTCCACGGAACCTTGCTCCTCAAGGATTGGTCTCAGTTCTGACCAGATGTTGTCGAGGATCCGCGCCTGCGCCTCGGCGCGGGGATGGATGCCGTCGTCTTGCATCAGATCACGGTTCTCTGCCACGCCATCGAGAATGCGCGGCACCAGCCTGAGGTCATGTTCCTCGGCCACATCGGTGAATGTCGCCGCAAAACGCTGCGTATACGCCTGACCGTAATTCGGGGGGATTCTCACGCCGGCAATCAGGACCTCGGCTCCCGCCGCGCGGGCCTTCTCCACGATGCCCGTGAGGTTGTTCTCGATTTCGCCGGGGCTAACGCCGCGCAGGCCGTCATTGCCGCCCAGGGCGACGATCACGATCGCGGGCTCATGACGTTCCAGTACACGGGGCAGGCGGTTCAGGCCGCTGCGAAGGGTATCCCCGCTGACGCTGGCGTTGGCAACCCGCCAGGGTAACTGCTCGTCAGCGAGCCGCCTTTCGAGGTGTGCGACCCAGCCCTGCTCGCGGTCCATGCCGTAGGCGGCACTGAGGCTGTCGCCCAGGACAACAATGGTGCGTTCTTCGGCGTGGGCCGGGGCGCTGAGTACGAACAGCAGCATCGCCGCCACGGCGACGCGCAGCATAAGGGAATGATCAATGGTCGACGCCGCAAGCGCCAGCGTTGTGCGTACTGAAGGTTTGGGCATGGTCTTTCGCGGTCCCGATGGTGACATTCGATTGTTTCAGGATATCGATCTTGCCATCGAACGAGGAGAGACGCTTGCCATACTGGGGGCGTCAGGGTGTGGCAAGTCCACCCTGCTCGGGCTGCTGGCTGGCCTGGATGTGCCCACCGAGGGTCGGGTTGTCGTGGGGGATGCCGAGCTCACCGCCCTGGATGAGGACCAGCGGGCCCGGGTCCGGGGCGAGCAGATCGGCTTCGTGTTCCAGGCGTTTCACCTGCTAGGTGGTCTGACGGCGCTGGAGAACGTCATGATGCCGCTGGAACTGGCGGATCGACCCGAGCCCGCGGTGGCGGCCCGACGGGCACTGGAGCAGGTGGGTCTGGGCGAGCGCATGGGCCACTACCCCAAGCAGCTCTCTGGCGGCGAGCAGCAGCGTGTGGCCATTGCCCGCGCCTTTGTCGGCGAACCACGCCTGCTGTTGGCCGACGAGCCCACGGGTAACCTCGACCGCGCCACCGGTGCCCGTATCCAGGATCTCCTCTTCGAGCTCAATCGCGCCAACGGTACCACACTGGTTGTCGTCACCCATGACCCGGTTCTGGCCGGGCGTTGTCACCGCGTCCTGCACCTGGACGGCGGCCAGCTGGTGGCGGCATGAAGGCGCCACGCCAGGGGCTGCGACTGCTCAGTCGGGATTGGCGTGCCGGCGAGTTGCGCCTGCTGGCCACGGCGGTGGTGCTTGCCGTCACGGCGATCACTGCTGTGGCATGGCTGGCCGACCGCGTGGCTGCTGGCACCGAGGGGCGCGCGGCGGAACTGCTTGGCGGTGATCGCGCCCTGGTGAGCAACTCGGAAATCGGTCCTGAGCCAGAGACCGTGGCGTTGGATCTGGGTCTGGAGACCACCCGCACGCTCGAGTTCACCAGCGTCGTGCTCTCCGGTGACGATACCCAGCTCACTGCCGTGAAGGCGGTGGGTGGCGCTTATCCGCTACGCGGTCGGCTGGAAGTCGGGGATCATCTGGATGCCGAGCCCCGCGTCGCGGACGGCATTCCGCAACGGGGGGAAATCTGGGCAGAACCGAGGGTGTTTCTGCAGCTGGACCTGGAGCCCGGGGATCCGCTCGAGCTTGGGGCCAGCACGTTCACCCTCAGTCAGGTGCTGTTCCTGGAGTCGGACCGCGGCGGCGGCTTTCAGGGCCTCTCCCCGCGCGTGATGATGCACCTGGACGATGTCTCCGATACGGGCCTGGTCGGGCCGGCGAGTCGCGTGACCCATCGGCTGCTGGTCGCGGGTGAACCCCAAAGCGTCTCGCAGTGGGTCGAGCGAGTCGAGCCGGGGTTGGGGGACGGCGCCGGAATCGAGGAGCCCGGGCGCGAGCAGCCCGGGGTGGCGCAGGCCATGGACGCCGCCGAGCGGTTTCTGGGCTTGAGCGCCCTGCTCACCGTGGTGGTGGGCGGCGTGGCCATGCTGTTGAGCATTCGCCATTATGCCGCTCGACACCTGGATCGCGTCGCGGTGATGCGTTGTCTGGGGGCGACCCAGCGCCAGATCGTTGCCCTGCTGACCTGGAAGATGATTTGGCTGGGCCTGTTCGCCGCGCTGATAGGCACCGCGCTCGGGTTTCTGGTGCATCTGCTCATGCTTGCCCTGCTGGTCGACTTGCTGCCATCACTGCCCGCACCCTCTTTGCGCCCCGCCCTGGTGGGGCTGCTTTCTGCCCAGATCATCCTGCTCGGCTTTGCCGTGCCGACGGTGCTGCGCCTAAAACGCGTGCCGCCGCTGCGCGTGCTGCGCCGGGATCTCGGCGATCACGTCTACCGCGGCGCCAGCGTCTACGTGGCTGCGCTGGCAGCTGTCTTTGCGCTGATGCTTTGGCAGGCGCGCGATCTGCTGCTCAGCGTCTATGTATTTGGTGCGGTGCTGGGAACCCTGTCCGCCCTGGGCATGGCAGCAGGGGGCGTCATCTGGGTACTGCGACGCCAGCGCGGTCAGCGCAGTAGCGCCTCGTTGCTGCTCTCCGGTCTGACCCGGCGCCCCTGGACCGCGGTGATCCAGATCATGGCCCTCGGTCTCGGGCTGATGGCGCTGGCGTTGCTGACTGTGGTGCGTAACGATCTGCTTGCGACCTGGCAGGATCGTGTACCGGAGAACGCCGCCAACTACTTTCTCATCAATATTCAGGACGATGAGGTGGATGGGCTCAGGGCCATGCTCGACGACGCTGGCCTGGAGACGTCTGTCTATCCCATGGTCCGCGCGCGACTGGTCGGCATCAATGACCAGGACATCAGACCCTCGGATTTCGAGGAGCCGCGCACCCGGCGCCTGGTGGCACGGGAGTTCAACCTCTCGTGGCTCGAGCGGCTGCCGGAGGATAACCGTATCGTGGCGGGCGAGTTCTGGAACAAGAACCCCTCCGACCCGGAGCAGTTCTCCCTGGAAGAGGAGATGGCTGAGCGACTGGGCGTGGGTGTAGGCGACCGGCTGGCCTTCGAAATCGGCGGGGAGCGGTACAGCGCCCCGGTGACCAACCTGCGCTCGGTCCAATGGGATAGCTTCAACGTTAACTTCTTTGCCGCCACCGCGCCGGGCTTTTTGGACGATGCCCCGGCGACCTACATCACCAGCTTCTATTTACCGTCCGGGCAGTCGCGCCTTTTGGGGCAGCTCGTTCGCGAATTTCCCAGCGTGACGCTGATCGATGTCAATGCCATCCTGGACACCGTTCGCGGCATCATGGATCAGGGTGCGCGTGTCGTGGAACTGATGGCCCTGCTGACGCTACTGTCCGGGCTGGTCGTGTTGCTTGCGGCGCTGCAGGTCACGCGGGAGGAGCGGCAGTTCGAGAGCGCCCTGTTGCGCGCGTTGGGCGCCCGACGTGCCCTGATCCGGCGGCTTGCGGCGACGGAATTCCTTCTGCTCGGCGCTGTCGCCGGGCTGCTTGCCGGCGCTGGCGCCGGGACGGCGGGCGTGTTCATGGCGCGGCAGCTCTTCGAGCTGGAGTACACCTTCAACCCCTGGCTACCGCTCATCGGCGCCGCGGTGGGGGCCGGGGTCGTCGCCCTGGCCGGGCTGTTGGCGACGCGGCGTCTCTACCGGGTGTCGCCCATGCGACTGTTGCAGGAGGCGGACGACGGCTGAGGCGGCAATCGAATAGACTGCAGGGCACTGGATCTGACTGAGGCCGGGGAGACATTCTGTGAGCCAAGGGTACCGTTTCGAGACGCTGGAAGTGGGTATGCAGGCGACCTTCAGAAAGACCATCACGGAGGCGGATATCGTCAACTTTGCCGGGGTCAGCAGCGACTTCAATCCGATCCATGTGGATGAGGAGTTCGCCAGCCAGACCCAGTTCAAGGGCCGTATCGCCCATGGCATGTTGAGCGCTGCCTATATCTCCGCGGTACTCGGTATGCAGTCGCCTGGGCCGGGAGCAATCTATCTCGACCAGTCTTTGAGTTTTCGTGGCTCGGTGCGGATCGGTGACTCACTCTTGGTGCGCGTCGAACTCATTGACCTGCGCCCTGACAAGAACATCGTGACGTTTAGCACCTCCTGCCTGGTGAAGGGCAAGCCAGTCGTCACCGGTGAGGCCGTCGTGATGGTCCCGTCACAAGGGTAGCGGCATGGCGGCGACGCAACGTCTGCGACCGGACGCGTGGATCGGCGATTTTACGGTACCCACCGACAGCACATTGACGCTGTCGGTGGGGCCGTTGTCGCTCAACATCCACCGGAGCCCGCGTGAATGGCTCATCCGCTTCCACAGCAAAGGGGACGCCTACGCCGATGCCGTGGCCCTGGAGCGGCGCCAGCAAAAGCGCAGTGAGCCCGAGGACCGCAGAGAACAGCGATTCGTCCTCGCCGGGGATAGCCCGGCGCTGCACATTGCGGTGAGACTGCCCGATCGCGGCATCGTCTCGCGTCCGCTTACGCCGCTCAACGTCCCGGCCGGGGAGGCGGTGCGCCTGTACCTGAGCTATCCGCTATGGGTGAGCGTGTCCGCCGGCGATCCACTGCGGCAGTTGCTGGAGTTCCCCAGCATGCGGTTGTCAGATACCTGGTTCGGCGAGAATACCCGCGAGGGTGTGGTTTGCTACGCAACGCGCAGCCGTTGCCGGCTCAATCTGGCCGATCACCCGCATTTGCCTTACCGGGCCATCACGCCGCTGGTCATCCGCAACCAGGGTCTGGATACGTTGCTGCTGGATCGCGTGCGCCTACCCGTATCGACGCTGAGCCTTTACCGGGATCGGGACGGCCGATTCTGGAGCCAGGCAGTGACCCTGACGCGGCAGGCCGACGGCGGCCTGGCCGATCTGGCGCTGGGACACAGTGCGCCGGAAGAAGCCGTAGGAGCGCGAAAAGTGGCGGAACCGCGCGAGGCGCCGCAAAAGAACACCCTGGTCAGGGCATTCAGTGCGTTGTTCTAGAACAACCAATGACACCGCTGCAGGAGGCCTGACGTGGGCGATTTCGGCACAACACTGTGGGAACAGATCACCGGCGTGAACTGGGCCGGTCTCCTGCAGGCTCTGATCATCCTCGTGGTCGGCTGGGCCTTGGCGCGGGTGGTGTCGCGGGCCGTGGGACGCGTGCTGACGCTGCACCTGGACATTCATCAGACGACGCTACTGCGCCGCGTCGTCTTCTACGTCATTTTCGGCCTGGTGATCGCGTCCGCGTTGCACCAGCTGGGTTTCAAACTCGGTGTCCTCCTCGGTGCGGCGGGCATCCTCACGGTGGCCATTGGGTTTGCCTCCCAAACGTCGGCTTCCAACCTGATCAGTGGTCTTTTCCTCATTGCCGAGCGCCCGTTCCAGATCGGCGACTTCGTCCAGATCGGTGACACGGCGGGAGAGGTCCTGGCCATCGATCTACTGTCCGTGAAGCTGCGCACCCGCGATAACCTGTTCGTTCGCGTGCCGAACGAAACCCTGGTTAAAACCCAGGTCACGAACTACTCGCGCTTCCCGATCCGCCGTTACGACCTGCAGGTGGGTGTCGCGTACAAGGAAGACCTGACGCGGGTGAAAGGCGTGCTCGAAAGCGTGGCCGACAGCAACCCGCTGTGCCTGCAGGAGCCGAAACCGCAGGTCTTCTTCCAGGGGTTCGGCAACTCATCCGTGGACCTGCAATTCTCAGTCTGGGGGCTGCGGGAGAACTTTCTCGAGCTCCGCAACACGCTGCCGCTTGAGATCAAACAGGCATTCGATGAGCAGGGGATCGAGATCCCGTTCCCGCACCTGAGCCTTTACACCGGCAGCGCCACCCGTGCGTTTCCGGTGGTGCATCCGCAGGCCGGAGCAGCCGACAATCCGCCTGGAGCTGATCCGGATCAAGACGGCAATGGCGGCAGGCGGTAGATTACCGACGGGACAATCAGTGGGTAGAGAGGTACACTTATGTCCGAATTTCTGTCTCTGCGCGGTAAGCGCGGGTTGGTGGTGGGCGTCGCCAACGAGGACTCCATCGCCTGGGCTTGCGCGCGGGCATTCCGCGAGCTTGGTGCCGAGCTTGCCTTGACGTACGTGAACGATCGGGCACTCCCGCACGTGGAACCCCTGGCCCGGCGCGTGGAGGCCTCGCTGCTTGTGCCCTGCGACGTGCGCGAGCCGGGGCAGCTGGAGGCTGTCTTCCAGCGCATCGGTGACGAGTGGGGTGAACTGGACTTCCTGCTGCACTCCATCGCCTTTGCGCCCCGGGATGACCTCCACGGGCGCGTCGTCGACAGCAGCCAGGCCGGCTTTCTTCAGGCGATGGACATCTCCTGCCACAGCTTCCTGCGCATGGCCCACGAGGCGGAGCCGCTGATGCCCAAGGGCGGGGCGCTGTTGACCGTGAGCTTCTACGGGGCGGAGAAGGTCGTCGAGGACTACAACCTCATGGGGCCGGTCAAGGCGGCCCTGGAGTCCAGCGTGCGTTACGCCGCGGCCGAACTGGGCCCGCAGGGCATTCGAGTACACGCCCTCTCACCGGGCCCGCTGAAGACCCGGGCCGCATCGGGCATCCATCGCTTCGACGAGCTCCTGGAACGCACGCGCCAGCGGGCTCCCCAGTACAACCTCGCCGACATTGACGATGTCGGAGCGGTGGCGGCCTTTCTGGTGAGCGACCGGGCGAAGACGCTCACGGGAAACACGACCTTCATCGACGCCGGTTACCACATTGTCGGCTGAGTCTCTCGCCACCCAGGTTCGCGGCATGCAACGAGCTACGGTGACACCAACCTGACACGGAGCAGACATGAACAACCAGCAAACCGAGGACACACCGAAGACGGCATACCGCAGGCAGCTCACGCGGCTGTTGCGCATGGCGGATGGCATACGCCCGCTGCGCACTGCCGTGGTGCATCCCGTAGACGCAGCCAGCCTCAGTGGGGCCGTGGAAGCCTACCACGGTGACCTGATTATACCTGTGCTGGTGGGTCCGGAGGCCAAGATCCGCGCCTGCGCCGAGGCGAACGATCTGGATCTGGGTCAACTGGAAATCGTTGCCACGGAACACAGCCATGAAGCCGCCGACACCGCCGTGCGAATGGCGCGCCGGGGCGAGGTGGCCGCCCTGATGAAGGGGAAGCTGCACACCGACGAGCTCATGCGCGCCGTGGTGAGTCGCAGCGGCGGCTTGCGCACAGATCGGCGCATGAGCCACGTGTGGGCCATGGATGTGCCCACATACCCACGGCCATTGTTGATCACCGATTCCGCGCTGAATATTACCCCCGATCTGCTCGCCAAGGCCGATATCGTGCGCAACGTCATCGAGCTGGCGCAGGCGCTGGGGGTGAGCAGCCCGCGCGTGGCCATTCTATCGGCCACCGAAGAGGTGACCCCACAAATTCGTTCCACGATCGATGCCGCCGCGCTGTGCAAGATGGCCGATCGCGACCAGATCCGCGGCGGCCGTCTGGATGGTCCATTGGGCTTTGATAACGCCATCTCCGAGGAGGCCGCCCGGGCCAAGGGTCTGCGCTCCGAGGTGGCCGGACGGGCTGATGTCCTGCTGGCCCCCGACCTGGAGTCGGCCAACATGCTGGGCAAGCAGCTGCATTACCTGGCGGAGGCGGAGGCGGCCGGCATTGTCCTGGGCGCCCGGGTGCCCATTGTGCTGACCAGCCGTGCCGATGATGTATTCTCGCGTATGGCCTCCTGTGCCGTCGCCTTGTTGCTGGCGGACTACTACCGGGAGGGCAGACAGCCGTGAGTGAGAAACCCCGCCTGCTGGTACTCAATGCCGGCTCCTCGAGCATCAAGTTCGCCGTCTACACCGGCCAGGACCACCCGGCGCTCGCCTGGCGCGGACAGGTGGGCGGTCTCGGGGGTAGCCGCGCGCGGCTGTGGGTCCGGGATGATCGCGGCGTGACCACCACCGATGAAAACCTGGGCAATGCCGACCACCGCTCGGCCTTGCAGCGGCTGCTCGACTGGCTCGATGCCGCTGTGGGCTATGAGCAATTACTGGCCGTGGGCCATCGCGTGGTGCATGGTGGCACCGATTTCCATGCCCCGGTGCGGCTCACCGAGGCGAACGTGGAGGCCCTCGATGCGCTCAGCAGCCTGGCGCCGCTTCACCAGCCCCATAATCTCGCCCCGGTGCGAATCCTCGCCGAGCTGCGTCCAGAGCTGCCGCAGGTGGCGTGTTTCGACACCGCGTTCCACCGCAGCCAGCCCGCAGTGGCGCAACGCTTCGCCCTGCCGCGCGAGTGGACCGAGCGCGGGGTGATCCGCTATGGCTTCCACGGGCTCTCTTACGAGGCGGTCGCCGAGCGCCTGCGCCAGGAGCACCCGGCGCTCGCGGGGGCTCGGGTGATTGCCGCCCACCTTGGCAATGGCGCCAGCCTCTGTGCCATGCGCGACGGGCGTAGCATGGCCACCAGTATGGGGTTTACCGCCCTGGATGGCCTGCCCATGGGTCAGCGCTGCGGCGCTCTGGATCCCGGTGTCGTGCTTTACCTGCTGGAGCAGGGCATGAGCCGCGAGGACGTCCAGGACATGCTCTACCATCGCTCCGGGCTGCTGGGCATGTCCGGTATCAGCCACGACATGCGGGAGCTGCTGGCGAGCACCGAACCGGCGGCCGCCGAGGCCGTGGACACCTACGTCTACCGGGCGGCACGGGAGATCGGTTCCCTCACCGTGGCCCTGGGCGGGGTTGATGGCCTGGTCTTTACCGCCGGGGTTGGCGAGAACGCCGCGGCGGTGCGCGCCGGCATTGTTCAGCACTTGGGCAGCCTGGGGCTGTGCGTGGACGCCGAGGCCAACGCTGTCAACGCGCGAACGATCAGTGCTGCGGATAGCTTGCCCGTGCTCGTTGTGTCAACGGATGAGGAGGGCATGATCGCGCGGCATACAGTGGCGTTGTTATCGTAGTGGCACGGCTGAGGCCGCAACCATTCCGGAGTGCAGAGACAACGGAGGGCCGGCCATGAAGCGGGTCTACAGCGCCCATAGCCCACTGCTCGTGGGGCATATGCGCAATTTGCTGGAGAACGAAGGTATCCGCTGCACCACTCGCAACATGGGGCTGGTTGGTGGCGCCGGCGAATTACCGCCCACGGCCGTGTGGCCCGAACTCTGGGTGGAGCGGGAAATCGACCACGGGCGTGCCGAGGCGATCATCGAAGCGGCCCTGGACGACACCCCGCCGGAGGGCGAGAGCTGGCGCTGTCGCGAGTGCGGTGAGGAGCTGGAGCCCCAGTTTGAGCAGTGCTGGAAGTGTGGCGGCAGGCGCGGGCGGTTGTAACCGGTTCCAATTCACTTCTCGGCCAGGTACCGTCGCCAATCCACATGCTCATCGGCAAACGCGAGAATGTCACTGGTGGTCAATGCCTCCCGCGTGTTGTACCGGATCGGCGCCAGGCTGGCCATGTCCGTGACGTAACCGCCCGCTGCCTCAAGAATGGCCTGCGGTGCGGCCATATCCCATTCCGAGATGGGGCCGTAGCGGGGGAAGAAATCGGCTTTACCCTCAGCGATCAGGCAAAACTTCAGTGATGCCCCCCACACCTTGGTCTCGTGGCGCGGCAGTCGCTCCAGCGCCGCGCGGGTCCGTGGCCCGGGGCGATTGCGGCCGAGCACCACGCGCAGGGGGTCGTGCGCCCTCGGGGACGCGCGGATCGGTATCGGCTCGCCGCCGTCGGCCTGACGGAACGCGCCGAGGCCCCGACCGCCGAACCAGGTCTGACCCAGGGCCGGGGCGTGGACGATACCGAGCACCGGCTGGTGGTCGTCCACGAGGGCAATGTTGACCGTGAATTGGTCCGAACGCCGCACGAACTCGCGGGTGCCGTCCAGCGGATCCAGTAGCCAGTAGCGTCGCCAGGCGCGGCGCTCGCTGAAGGCCGGCGCCACGGTTTCCTCGGAGACGATGGGCAGCGCCGGACCGAGGCGGGCGAGCCCCTCACGCAGCAGCGCATTGGCGCGGCGATCCGCCGGGGTAATCAGGGTGGCGTCAGCCTTGGTGGCCACGTCGAAGCCCTGCCGGTAGATGCCGAGAATCGCGCGTCCCGCCTGCCGTGCGAGCAGGCAGGCCTGGGGCGACAACCGGCGCAGATCGCGCTGGTTCACCCCGCGTCCTGACTGGCACTGCGACGGCGAAGGAAGTCGCGCGCCAGATACAACGCGGCAATGGAGCGGCCCTCGCTGAACTCCTCTTGCAGCACGAGATCCTCGATCCCGGATAACGGCCAATCGACCACCTCCAGGGGCTCCGGTTCGTCTCCCGCGGCCCGCTCGGGGTAGAGGTCTTCGGCCAGAATCACCTGCGTGCGATGGCCGAAATAGCCTGGGGCCAGGCTCAGGGCCCGCAGCGTGGTCAGTTGTCTTGCGCCATAGCCGATTTCCTCCATGATTTCGCGGTTGGCCGCCTCGAGCATGTCTTCGCCGGGCTCAACGCGCCCCTTGGGGAGTCCCAGTTCGTAGCGCTCCGTGCCGACTCCGTATTCCCGGATCAGCTTCAGGGTCCCGTCGCCGGTCACCGGTACCAGGATGACCGCACCGACCCGCCCGGAGCCGCGCATGCGCTCGAATGTCACCTCCACGCCGTTGGCAAACCGCAAGTCCACGGCTTCGACGCGGAACAGGCGCGATTGTGCCACTGTGCGGGTCGCTAGGATCTCGGGCTTATCTGCCATGTGATGATCGTCCGCTTACTCGAGGTGCCCTCGGAAGCCCATGGGGTCGTTGATGTTGCCTTCGAAACGGATGTTCAGCTCCGACTCGGGGTCCGGTATACCCAGGACCATCATGCCCTGAAGCAGTTCCTCGCTGGCCGCCTCGGTGGTAACAACGCGGGTCTCGCCCGTCATGGTGCCGTCCAGGGTCAGCTGGACGTCGCCGTTGATCTCCAGCGGACCGTGCTCCGTATTCCGCAGATCGCCCAGCAGTGTACCGTCCGCCGCGGTCTCAATGCGCACACCGAAACTGCCAAGGGCGACTGTCTCGCCGAACGCTGTGATGTCGGCATTCTGCCAGTTCGCGATGCCCTGCAGGCGGGTTGGCGTGCCTCGGTCCAGCGTCCCATGGTGAATGAATGCATCCAGCCGTCCTCCCAAGGCGGCCGGATACTCGGCGGTGCCGATCAGGCGCAACAGGGCATCCGCGCTCATGTCCGCGCGCAGCTCCGTGATCTCCACCACCTGACCCGTGCGGGTCGCGACACGGCCGCTGAACTGGCCATCGGCGATGCGCCCCGAGAGGTCATAGGCCAGCCGGCCCTGCCACAGTGCCGACGGATCGAGCTCCCAACGCAGACGCTCGAGCCGCACGTCTTCGGCAATGACCGTATCGGCCCCCCCGTTCCACAGTGTCCCACGAACTCCCCAGGCCTCCACGGGAAGGTGGCCAGGCAGCAATCGGTACGCCTGATGGGCCGGCACGGTGACGGTCAGCGTGACAAGAAAGACGAACACTCCGAGGGCAATCAGGGCAACGCGACGGATCATGCCGGTTCCAGGACCAGTTGCACGTTGACACGGCCCTGGTCGGTTCCGCGCCGAACCGTAACCTGATCGGCGATGATGCCGTGCTCGCGGCGCAGCTGCACCAGCCAGCGGACCAGTTCGTCAAAGGCGATATCCTCGAAATTGACACGGGCACCATTGCCACCGGCGGGTTCCACGCGGCTGAGTACGGAATCGAGGCCGGCCTCCCGGGCGCTTGCGTCAGCCAGAGAGTACAAGCTCTGGTGTGGCGATTCGCCGGCGGTCGACAGGTCCGCTTGTCCCCGGAGCCTGCGGATCTCGCGGCGGCTGTCTTCCATCCAGGCGACAAGTTCGCGCTCTTGGCTGACGTGGGTCCGGAGCTCCGCCACGGCTTCCGCCGCCGGCATACGGATGGCGAAGACGTAGAGGATCACCGCAAGGGCAGCCCCGCCGAAGAGCAACACCTGGCGTTCCCGCGGCGCCAACTGTTGCCACCATTCCTTCATGAGGCCTCCCGCCGGATCAGCAGCCGGCCCTGCACCTCGTCGTCTTGCGAGCGAGCCTGACGGATTTCGACGTTGAGCGTGTCTTCGCCGTCGAGCGTCTGTTGCAGCGCGTCGAGCTCCTGCAGCGTGCGCGCCGTGAGCTCCAGCTCGAGGGTGTCGCTGCGCCAGCTGAGCCCGCCGAGTCGGAAATGGTTCTCGCGCAGGTGGGGGCCGACGACCAGGAGCGTGTCGAGTATGTCGCCGTCGGCCGGTCGCTCCCCCGCGCGCAGGCGATTGAGGTGAGTCTGCATGCGCTCCCGGGGGGCGGCCACGCGCGTGGCATCCGGGAAGACATCGCGAAAGATGGTTTCCACGCGTGCATCCAGGCTCGCCAGTTCCCGCTGCAATTGCCACCGCTCCACGACAACGCGACTGGCGTCCACCAGTACGAAGGCGACCAGCAGTGCGGCGGCCGGTATCCAGGGTCGCCAGCGGGCGCGTTGTTCATGGCGCCCCACATGACGCCCGGTCCGCAGCTCCAGCCCGCCGCCGCCAGCGATGCCTTCGGCCAGCACGGCGTCCGCCGGGCGTTGTTGTTGCTCCAAGGCCAACACGTCCTCGACGGTGGCGGCATCCAGTGTGTCACCGTTGAGGACGAGCCGTTGCGGCGGCTGCGTCTCGGCGTCGGCCAGAGCCGCATCCAGCAGCACCGCCAGGTTTACCGTTTCGCCGGCAAACCCGGTGCTGGGCCCGGTGCGGATCAGGAAGCGCTCGCCATCCACGACCCCGGCCCAGGCGTCATCCTGCAGGGGTACGGCCAGCGCATCGGGCAGCATGCGTTTGGGTTGCAGACCGGCCGCGTCGAGGGCATCGAGCCAGGCCTCCATGCGCGCGTGTTCGACCACAGCCACCGGGCAGGTGCCATCGGCCATGCGCTGGCCCGGTACGAAGTGGAGGTCGTCGATGTCGCTGGCGAGCTGATCCTCCAACGCGTAGGGGATGGCCTGCAAGAGCCTCTGGCGGTTGTGCGTTGGAATGCTGACCCGGGTCAGCAGGACCTCCTCCGTGGGCACGAGGACGACGATGTCTCGGCCCTGCGCATTGGCCCCCAACGCCGGGAGCGCATCCCGGCCCCGCTGTTCCACCAGAGCGTCACGGTCCAGCTGCGCCCATTGCGCCTCATGGGCATCGCCGGGGGTCAAGCGTAGCAACAGTGTCGGATTCATGAATCGTTCCTGGTGGTTTTTCGGTTCCTGGGGCGGTGCCCCGAGACACCCTGCGGCATTGTCATGGGTCCGTTGTCCCGGTGCAATCGCTTGCCAGCCTCAAGGAAAAAACCCCTGACGTCGCAAAATGACCTGCCCGCCGTGCTCGCTCGGCCGGTACAGGACGCTTTCGCTGCGGATGGTCACCCGCCCGAGCTCGATTTCGCTTTGCAGCAGGAAATAATTGCTGCCGACACTGAGGCCCGCGGCGTCAATCTCCCGGCCGGCCAGCGCCGATTGCGCCAGGAAGTCGTCCACCGACTGCCAGCCGTCGTCTGGCCGGCCGGCCGCCAGGGACTCCGCCGCATCCATGGACAGCCCGGGCGCAAGGCCACGCAAGACTTCCGGGGGTGCGGTGTTGACGTTGATCGGTGTTCGCTCCGGCAGGGCCGTCACGAAGGCGGCCACCGCGCGCCAGTCACTGTCTTCGACGCCCCGCACCAGGCGCAGCTCCGAGGCGCTGATCATGGGGCGGTTGGCCGTGCGGTACGGCGGGTCGAGGCGCGAATAGACGTCGTCCCCGGCGCCGTCCGGGAAGCGGATGTCCGGCGCGACGTCGATCCAGTCCGCGGCGGCCTGCACGAACGCAGCCTCCACGTCCAGGCCCCGGAGCAGCCCCGTGAGCTGCGCCATGGCCTCCTCGGCGTCCTCCCCCGGCCCGGTGACCAGGTTGTTGAGGTTGAATCGGCCCTGCAGGTCCTGCATGCGCAGGCGCATGGTGGCGCCCTCGAAGGGCGGGGGCGTTAGCTCCTGCGCCCAGAACTCATTGAGGTGGTCCACGCCGTCATCGTTCTGGCGCCGGTCCTCCATGAGCATGGACAACGCCCAGCGCTCCACACCCAGGGCGTAGGTGTAGGCCTGGTCCCGAGCCAGCAAGTTCTGGGTGCGCCTGATGTCCAGGTGCTGGCGGGTGGTCAACTCCACGGCCAGAATCGTGACGATGGCCACAGCGAGCAAGGCCGTGATCAGGGCGACACCGCGTTGGCGGTGGTGGGCGCCGCTCACGGTTCGAGATCCTGGGGCCACTGCAGGCTCTCCGGCACATCGACCAGCAGGAGGACCCGGGTAACGCGGTCCATGTCCTCGAGGATCACCGTAAACTCCACCGCGCGTGGCAGTTGCGGTGAACCTGGCGCGTCACCCGGCGGCGGCCAGGTTTCTCGCCATTGCGTGTCTGCATCCATGAAGCGCAGTGCAATCTCCAGCGCGCCGCTGAGCAGCGCGCGATCCTGCCGGGGGGGTTCGGGCTGTTGATCGATCACCCCCCAGCTCAGGCGCACGAGCTGCTCGTCCTCGATGCGATAGGCCACACGTTCGAGCTCACTGCGCCGCAGGCCCAGCGGATTGGAACGCCCGGCACGGGTGAATTCCAGGTCCGCCAGGTCCTCGCTGAGCATCGCCGGGCGCGGATCACCGAAGGGATCGCGGATCGGGCGCGCGACGGCCTGTTGCAAATCGCGCTCCAGTAGGCTGACGGCCGTCTGGATGGCGGCCAGACGGTCGGCGTGGTTCGTGACCCGTGCGCGATTGTCCACCATCACCAGTATGCCGGAGAAGCTCACGGCGGAGACCAGGGCAAAGATCGCCAGGGCCACCAGAATCTCGATGAGCGTAAACCCCCGTTCTCCCGTCACCCTAGGCAAGCGGCGCAACACCGCTCCGCGGTCGGATGGGCGCTCCCGGCGGGCTTGCCGGTGCGCCTCCGAGGCGGTGTTGCCGATCCTCGCCGTAGGGGCCGCTACGCCTTCGGCCCAGCGCTTGGCCTCGAAGGCGCACCGACAAGAAAAAAACAACGAATGGCGGTTACAGGACACTAGGCCTCCGGCGCCAGCACAACGGTTTCGGTCATGGCCGGGTCGCTGATAAGCCCCGTCAAGGTGGCCACCGGGGCGTCGTCGTCCTCGTCGCGGTAGACCTCCACGTCGACCCGGCGGAAATCGGGGTTGGGCGTGGACTGCACCTCAAAGGCCCAGTACCACTCCTGGCCGCCCAGGGACTGGATGCCATCATCGCCCTCGTCGTCCCAGAACGCGGCGGCCTGGAGTTCGGCCATGACGTTGCCGGCGACCCACTGGGCGAACGTGCGGTCCTGCAGGTGGCGGGCATTGGCGGTCATTTCCGACCCGGCCTTGATCACCGCCGTCATGGCGATGGCGAGCACCGCCACGGCAATCATCACCTCCAGCAGCGTGAAGCCACGCGCGCCTGTGCGGCCGCGCAGGTCGCCGCGACTACCGTTGAGCGCTTTGCTAGCGGTCATGGCCGGTCATCATCCTGTCGATAGTCGATGGTGCCATCCAGTTCCCCGGTGACGATCCACGGCGGGGATCGACTGCCAGGGCGTCGGATTTCCACCTCAAAGGGTGTCAGCTCGCCGCTGGAGAGGATCAGCACATGGGGGCGGTCGTCGTTGTCACCCGGTTCCCGCTCACCGGGGAGATCATCGGTGCTCACCCGCAAGCGCAAATCCCCCGGTAGCGCGTGCGCGCCGAGCGCGCGATCGTGCTGATAGGCGTCCGTGCGCCATGCGTCGCTTTCCAGGCGGGCGAAACGATAGCCATCAGGCTCCAGCACCAGCCCCAGCTCCCGGGCCTGGATTACTGCCTCGCGGCCGGCGGTATCCAGCACCGCGGCCAGGCGACGCGCTTCGCGCTCCACGCGATCATCCTCGCCGCCCATATTGAGTACGGCCAGGGTCGTGATAATACCGATGAGCACCACCACCACCATGACCTCGATCAGCGTGAAGCCGGACTGGTGACGCCGATGTCCCCTGCTGGGGCTGCCTGGCAGGCGCGCCATTGCGGCGGTCAGTCCAGATCCCGGTTGCTGATTGCGGGCTCTCCGCCGCGCCGGCCGTCGGCGCCGTAGGTGTAAATCTTAATGCGGCCGTCGGCGTCCTCCGGGGCAAGGTACTGGTACTCATTGCCCCAGGGGTCCGACGGCACGCTGCGCATGTATCCGCCTTCTTTCCAGTTGGGTGGCTCCGGTTGGCTGCGCGGGCGCTCCACCAGGGCCTGAAGGCCCTGGTCCGTGGTTGGATAGCGGTGGTTGTCCAGCCGATACATCTCCAGCTGCGATTCCAGCGTGCGAATATCGTGTTGCGCCTTGGTGACCCGCGCGCGCTCGGGATTGTCCATGATGTTGGGAATGGCGAAGGCCGCAAGAATTCCCAGAATCACCACCACCACCATGATCTCGATGAGCGTGAAACCGCCCTGTCGCCGCGGTGGTCTCTCGCCTGATTTGCCGTGCATAACGTCTCCGTCGTGGTCGTTGTCCGTCGCGTTCAGGCGACGAGCTGGTTGAGTTCAAAGATGGGAAGCAGGATGGCCGCCACGATGATCAGCACGATGCTGCCCATGATGACGATCAGCGCCGGCTCGAAGATTGCCAACGCCGTGTCCACCAACCCCTGGACTTCACGCTCCTGGTTGAGTGCGCCGCGTTCCAGCATCGCTTCCAGACGGCCACTGTTCTCGCCGCTGGCAATGAGGTGCATGAGCATGGGCGGAAACTGGCCGCTTTGCTGCAGCGCCTTGTAAATGGCCGTCCCTTCCCGCACCCGCGTTGCCGCCGTGCCGACCGCCTCGCGCATGGGCAGGTTTGACATGACCTCTGCCGAGATGCGCATCGCCTCCAGAACGGGCACGCCGCTGCCGACCAGAATGCTGAACGTGCGCGCGAAGCGGCCGGCGTTCAGGCCCCGCGTGACCCGGCTGACCAGGGGCAGGCGCAGCGCCGCCTTGTGAATCCGGAAACGAAACGCGTCCCGGCGCATGCCGTAGCTGAAGACCACGGCCCCCAGACCCAGGAGGGCCAGCAGCCAGATGCCGTAATGGCGCAAGAAATCGCTGACCGCGATCAGCCCCACCGTCAGTGCCGGTAGCTGTTGTCCCACATCGGCAAAGACATCGGTAACCTGCGGCACCACGTACGTGAGCAGCAGCACCACCACGGCTGTGGCGATGACAACCAGTGCGATCGGGTAAATCAGGGCGTTTTGAATCTTCTGCTGCATCTGCTGGCGGCTTTCGGTGTAATCGGCCAGCCGCTCCAGAACGACGTCCAGATGCCCCGTGTGTTCACCGGCCCCGACCGTGGCGCGGTAGAGTTCGGGGAAGGCGCGGGGGAACTGGGCCAGGCCATCGGCCAGGGTGTGTCCCTCCATGACCCGGGCGCGCACCGCCGTGATCATGCTGCGAAGCCGCGGTTTGTCCGCCTGTTCGGCGGTCGCGCGCAGCGCCTCCTCCAGAGGCAGGCCGGAGCCAACCAGCGTGGCAAGCTGGCGGGTAAACAGCGCAAGCTCCCAGGCACTGACGCCCCCGCCCAGCCGCACCGGCCCCAGGCGCTGCGCGCCCGCCGGCTTCTCCGAGACGGAATCCACGGATAGCGGGATCCAGCCCTTATCGCGCAACTGCTGGCGCACCTGGCGGGCGGTATCACCCTCCAGAACGCCCTTTAGCTCTTTGCCGGAGTGGTCCAGTGCTGCGTATTCGAATGCGCCCATCTGCGGTCCGTCTGTCGTTCCTGGCCGTCTGGGCCTGGCCGAAAGCCCTCTACAGCGTCCGGCTCGGCACTGCCGTCAGCCCGCTGTGGAAGGGCCAGCCGCAAGCCTTCCAGCCTGTGCGTTGCAGGCGCCCTGTCGAGCCCCTGCAACGCTCGGGGCTAAAGCCCCCGCCTACGCATCCATTGGCACCGTGTCTTCGATTGTGACCCGCAGGACTTCGTCAACGGTCGTCTGGCCGGCCAGAACGCGCCGGATGCCATCCTGCCGCATACTCGGCGTCCGGTCGCGTGCATACCTCTCAATATCCTGCTCCGACACCCCGTCGTGGATCATGGTGCGCACGCGGTCGTCCACGGGAACCAGTTCGAAGATGCCGCCCCGGCCTCGGTACCCGTTTTGGTTGCAGTGGCTGCAGCCCACCGGCCGGTACAGCGTGGGCGGGTCGGCGGGGTCGATCCCCAGTCGCTCGCAGTCCACGGCGTTCGGCGTGTAGGGCTCCTTGCAGTGCTCGCAGAGCATGCGCACCAGGCGCTGCGCCATCAGACCAATGAGGCTGGAGGCGAGCAGAAAGGGCTCCACCCCCATGTCCCGCAGGCGGCTCACGGCGCCCACGGCGGTATTCGTATGCAGTGTCGAGAGCACCAGGTGGCCGGTCAGGCTGGCCTGCACGGCAATCTCGGCGGTTTCCAGGTCACGGATCTCGCCCACCATGACCACGTCCGGGTCCTGGCGTAGGATCGCGCGCAGTCCGCGGGCGAACGTCATGTCTACCTTGGTGTTGACTTGGGTTTGGCCAATCCCCTCCAGGTAGTACTCGATGGGATCCTCGACCGTCAGTATACTTCGGGTCTGATCGTTGAGTTCGGTGAGCCCGGCATAGAGCGTGGTGGTTTTGCCCGAGCCCGTAGGGCCCGTGACCAGCAGAATGCCGTGGGGTCGGTGGATAATGGTGTCCAGCGGCTGGCGGAGCCTCTCGGGCATGCCGAGGTGCGTCAGGTTCAAGCGGCCCGCCTGCTTGTCCAACAGGCGTAGCACCACGCGCTCGCCGTGTCCGGAGGGCAGGGTGGAGACGCGGATGTCCACGGCCCGACCGGCAACACGCAGGCCGATGCGCCCGTCCTGGGGCAGGCGCTTCTCGGCAATATCCAGCCGCGCCATGACCTTGATGCGCGAGATCAGCAGTGGGGCGAGCACCCGCGGCGGCTCCAGCACCTCCCGCAGTACCCCGTCCACGCGGAAACGCACCAGCAGCCGGTTTTCGAACGGCTCGATGTGGATATCCGAGGCGTTCTCCTTGATCGACTCCGTGAGGATGGCGTTGATGAGCCGGATGATGGGTGCATCGTCCTCACTCTCGAGGAGGTCTGCGGGCTCAGGCAGGGATTCGGCGATCCGACTGAGGTCCAGGTCCTCGCCGATATCCTCCATCATCTGCTGGGTTTCGCCGCTCTGGCGCTCATAGGTGCGCTGTAGCAGGCCCTCGAAGGCATCGCTTTCCATGCGCTCAAGGCGCAACGGCAGGCCGATACTTCGGCGCAGTTCCTGCAAACTGCGGACATTCGCGCCCGGGCGGTAGGCGACCCGGGCATGCTCGGCCTCCACGGCAATCAGGCACACGCCGTGGCGCCGCGCAAAGGCGAAGGAGGTTCGCCGGGGCATGGTCTCCGGGGCTTGCGCTCCGCTCATGCCGGTGCTTGCGCCTGTGTTCACGGTGTTCATGTTAGCGGCTACTGCTAAAGGGGACGGGTAGCTCCGGGCGCTCCATCTGCGGCAGCGTCGGCGTTCTCGGGTTACTCAGCAGGCTGCTGTCCCGGTCACGTTGCGCCAGCTGCCTGGCACGCATGTAACTGTATTTGCGCCCGGTGAGCCCGTCCGCCATGGCGCGATCGCGGATGATGTTCGGCTGCATGAACACCATCAAGTTGCGCTTGGTCTCGCTGGTGGAGCGGTAACGGAAGAGTTCGCCGAGCAACGGAATGGAGCCCAGTCCGGGCACGCGCTGCTCCTCCTCCTGGACGTCGTCGTCCATGAGTCCGCCCAGGGCGATGATCTGCCCGTCTTCGGCCAGAACGCTGGTCTGTATCGTGCGCCGGTTGGTAATGGGGCCGGCCGCGGTGGTCTGACCGATCACATTGGAGGCCTCCTGCTCGATATCCAGCCGGATGGCATCGCCCTCGTTGATCTGCGGGGTGATCTTGAGAATGATGCCCACGTCCTCACGGGAGATGGTCTGGAACGGGTTCTGCACCGTGCGCCCTTCCTGGCTGAACTGCCCGGTAACGAACGGGCGGTTCTCCGCCACCCGGATTTCGGCCTCCTGGTTGTCCATGGTCACCAGCGAGGGCGTGGACAGGATGTTGGTGTTGCGGTCCTGGGAGAGGGCGCGCACAAAGGCGCCGAACTGCACGCGGCTGTCCAGATCCCCAATTACCGCGCTGACCCCATCACCCAGCTGCGGCGCGTCCGTGTCGAGGGTCAGCAGACTCTCGATGGGGGTACCGATGTTGCCGAAGCGCGTCAGGCCCAGCGCGCCCTCCTCGCCGCCATCCACGAACCACTGCACGCCGCGCTCAGCATCGCGCTCCGTGGAGATCTCCGCGATCGCCGCCTCCACCATGATCTGCGCGCGCCGAATATCCAGCCGCTCGATGACCCGGAGCAGGGAGTCGACGATGTTCGGCTGCGCGGAGATGATCAGTGCGTTCGTGGCTTCGTCCGCCTGGATGCTCACCGGCGCCGCGTCGTCGCCCTCCTGGGCGTCCCGCCGCTGCTGAATGTTCTCGCTGACCCCCGTCAGGGTATCCACCAGATCCTCCGCGCGGGCATAGCGCAAATAGATGACGTGGGTGTCGCCCTGGTCCTCGTCGGGTTCATCGAGTTCAGTGATCAACCGCCGCATGCGCTGGCGCTGGTTCTCTTCACCGGAGAGCAGGATACTGCCGGTGCGCTCGTCGACGGCGATCTGCAGGTCACGCCCGGGAACGCCCTCCGCATCGCCACGTTGCAGGCTGCGCAGAATGCGGGCGACTTCCGTGGCCGAGGCGTTCTCCACGGGGACGATGTCGATTTCCGCATCGCCGGCCCGGTCAACCTGCTCCACGAGGTGACGAATCCGCTCCAGGTTACCGGCGCGGTCCGAGGCGATCAGCACATTGGTGGGGGGGTAGGCCGCCAGGTGGCCGTTTTGCGGCACCAACGGACGCAGAATGGGCACCAGCTGCGCGACCGGGACGTTATCCACGGGAATCACCGCGGTGACGATATCCGCCGGGGCCTCAGGCTCGCCGTCTGTGCCGAGCTGCTTGGCATTGGCGTCGGGGATGACCTTGATGATATCGCCAGTGGGGATCGTGGCAAAGCCATGAACTTCCAGTACCGAGAGGAACACTCGATAGAGTTCGTCTTCGTCCATGGGGCGGCTGGTGACCACGGTGACGGTCCCGCGCACACGCGGATCAATGATGAAGTTCCGCCCGGTAATATCGGCAACAGTGTTGATCAATGCGGTGATTTCCGCGTTCTGGAGGTTCAGCGTGATTTGGTCGCCGTCTTCGACGTCCACCGTCTCGTCATCGGCATAGACACTCATGGCTAGGCTAAGGGCGAAAGCCGTGATCAGCAGTTGGTGCCAGATTGTCATCGTTGCGTCCCTGTCAGTGGAGATCAATCAGCATGGTCTGTTCCGTGTCGTCGCGACGCACGCGCAGTTCAATGGGTCCATCTGCCGAGAGACCCTGCAGTGCCTGGAAGGCGTCGTTGGGGTTGCTCAGTGCCGTACCGTCGATGGCGGTTACCACGTCATCGGGCTGCAGGCCCAGCAGGTCCATGATCTGCGGCTCCTGGCCCGGGGAAATGCGGACCCCGACCATTTCCCCGCCCTCCATGGCCGGCTGCATATTGATCATCTGAGCTAGACTGCGTGGATCATCCATGAGCTGTTGCCGGTACTGCTGCAGTGCGTCTTCGGCCCCGGGTTCGGGCGCCCCCTGCGCTTCGGCGCTCGGCTCGGCCGGCTGAGCTACCGCAGTAGCGGAGCCGTTGCCGCCATCAAGGTCAAGGTCCGCCAGTTGGCGGTTTAGGGGGATGCGCTCGCCGGGCAGCGAGAGCGTCTCAAACGCGCCTTCCCGGCGCAGGATGACGCGGTCCTCGTAGATCGCTTCAATGGTGCCGCCGCCGCGGATGGAGTCCCCGGCGCGGTACTGTTTTGTCCCGTCCCGGCCAGTTGTGACGATGGCCTGCGCACGTGCCGCATCGGGGCTGTAGAACACCCCCTTGAGCTGAAGGTTGAGCCGCGTCTCCGGAGCGTCAATGCGTGCAGGTGGCTCGCTATCCAGGGGTTCGGCTTCGCCGAACAGGTGCCACTGGGCGATGGCCTCCGGTGAGGCGGTCTCCTCGCGAGTCACCATCGCCTGGCTTGGAGCGGGCGCCGGGGGCGCAACGTCTTCCGCCGGTGGCGGCATCAGCCCCCAGGTCAGTCGTGCGGCACTGTACGCCACCAGGATCACCAGTACCACGGTCACCGGCAAAGCGAGGCGCTGTAGATAATCGGAATTCCATTGCAATCCAGGCAACAGGCTGGGCACGTCGGTCATCTCGGCTTAACGGGGCGATACATGTCGGCGTGGGGCCGTACGTTTGTCGTTGTGCTTGCCGGGGACTCCCGGTCGAGCTGCTGGCTCCGGGCTCGGGCTGGCGCCCACTTGGTGGCTACTCAGGAGGCACGCGCGCGCAGTGTTTCGATTGATTTGTTGAGCATCCTCACCATGACTGCCCACAATATGCCCCCTGCGCCGTGCTTGCAATAGCCGCTGAGGCCGCGGCATCCGCCGACGGGTGATTGACACGCCGGATTGGCGCGGCTATGGTTGCGGTTATCAGTCAACCGGCCGCCGCGTTGCCAGTGAGCGCGCCCAACGCGAATCCCCGCTTCGCATTCCATCAACTGATCGATCTTTTCCGGAAGACTCCGAAACCAAGCACTCTGGAGGCACGTCACCGTGAGCGGAGAGATAGCCTACGTAAGGGACGATAACTTTGAGCAGGAGGTCCTCCAGGCCGACAGGCCCGTGCTCGTAGATTACTGGGCGGAATGGTGCGGCCCGTGCAAGATGATTGGGCCGATTCTCGAAGAAGTCTCCAATGACTATGAAGGCCGGTTGAAGATTGCCAAGCTGAATATTGATGAAAATCCGGAGACGCCGCCGAAGTATGGCATTCGCGGCATCCCGACGCTCATGCTGTTCCGGAATGGCAATGTGGAAGCCACCAAGGTGGGCGCGCTGTCCAAGTCTCAACTCGCAGCGTTCATCGACAGCAATATCTGATCCTATAAGAAAGGATGTCATAGCACAGGCGTCCAGGCACCCGGCAGGGCGGTCGCTCCCGCGATCGTCAGGCGCGGGCGAACGCGCCATCCCTTAGCCGGACACCACAGGCTCACTTTGGGGCGGCATCCCACAGGCCGTCGATGCGGTGCGGGGCGTGCGGCCGATATGCAAGCGATGATAGACGTGGTGCGATCGCCACCGACAGGACCCCGGCATCTCTCGCCGGGGCAGGGCCTGGCCCGCAAACCCGAGCCAACATTCACTAATTAGACGACGCCATGAATCTGACTGAACTCAAGAAGATGCCCGCCAAGGAGCTCCTGGACGTGGCCCAGGAGCTCGGAATCGAGGGCATGGCCCGTTCGCGCAAGCAGGATCTCATCTTTGCCGTCCTCAAGGCCCATGCAAAGAAGGGTGAGGATATTCATGGCGACGGGGTGCTGGAAATCCTGCAGGACGGCTTCGGCTTCCTGCGCTCGGCAGACAGCTCCTACCTGGCCGGGCCCGACGACATCTACGTCTCCCCGAGCCAGATCCGGCGCTTCAGCCTGCGCACGGGCGACACGGTCGCGGGCAAGATCCGGCCGCCGAAGGAGGGCGAGCGCTACTTCGCCCTGCTCAAAGTCAGCGAGATCAACTTCGAGCCGCCGGAGAACGCCAAGCACAAGGTGCTGTTCGAGAATCTCACGCCCTTGTTCTCCCGCGAGCGCTTCCGCCTCGAACGGGGCAACGGCAGCACCGAGGACCTCACGGCGCGCGTCATCGATATGTGCGCGCCCATCGGCAAGGGGCAACGCGGGCTGATTGTCTCCCCGCCCAAGGCCGGCAAGACCATGATGCTGCAGAACATTGCCCAGAGCATCACCACCAACAACCCCGAGTGTTACGTCATCGTCCTGTTGATCGACGAGCGGCCCGAGGAGGTCACCGAGATGGCCCGCTCGGTGCGCGGCGAAGTGGTGTCGTCCACCTTCGATGAGCCGGCGAGCCGGCATGTCCAGGTGGCCGAGATGGTCATCGAGAAAGCCAAGCGCATGGTCGAGCACAAGCATGATGTGGTCATCCTGCTCGACTCCATCACTCGCCTGGCCCGCGCTTACAATACCGTGGTGCCCTCTTCCGGCAAGGTGCTCACCGGCGGTGTGGACGCCAACGCCCTGCACCGGCCTAAGCGCTTCTTCGGCGCCGCCCGCAACGTGGAAGAAGGGGGCAGCCTGACGATCCTGGCCACGGCGCTGGTAGAGACCGGCTCGCGCATGGACGACGTCATCTACGAGGAGTTCAAGGGCACCGGCAACATGGAAGTGCACATGGACCGGCGGATCGCCGAGAAGCGCATCTTCCCGTCGATCAATATCAACCGCTCCGGCACCCGCCGCGAAGAACTCCTGATGCCCGCCGACGAGCTGCAGAAAGTCTGGATCCTGCGCAAGGTCCTGCATTCCATGGACGAGGTCGCCGCGATCGAATTCGTCCTGGATAAGCTCAAGGACACCAAGATGAACAGCGAATTCTTCGAAGCGATGAAGCGCTGATCAACCTGGAGTTCTTCAGCGCCGCTTGTTGCAGTATTGATCTGCGAGGTGGTTAGCGTGACTTACGTCGCGTCCTCATCCTTCACCATCAGCACATCACCCTCGCCCGGTCCCTCGCCATCGACGAGACGCACGAGGGCGACATTATCGCCGGCAAACTCAATCACCTTGACCGTGCCCTTGAGCCTGCCGGGGCGCCAGGCTACGGGGCGGTCGCTGGGGTTGCGGATGGTGTTGGGGGCGCCGCGCACGCGCAGTTCCTGGCCTTCTTCCAGGCCGGCATCGCGCCCGGCGTTAATCGCCCAGCCGTCGCCCTCTTCCGCGAAGGCCCGGGCGTGCCAAGGTGCTGCGTCCAGACGGTCTAGGGTGGCGATCAAGGCCTGGTCGGCAAAGGCGCGGTAGGCGCCGTCAGGGACGTTGTCATCCACGGTTGGGAGTTCGCTGGTCCGCTCGGTGTGCGCGTAATCCAGGGCAACGTCGTAGCTGGACCAGCTCAGCTCCTGGCCGCGCGACTCCACGGAGAGAACCGTGCGCAGCCCCGGGTAGAGGGCAAGGGATTCGGCGCACGCCGAGAGGTCCTGCGCGTCACAGTCGGCCTCCTCCAGAGCGGTGCGCGTCGCGGCGTCATCGAGCAGCACCACCGGGTGGTCTGGCGAGACCTCCCGAAATGCTCTGGCCAAGGCGTCGCTGTTGCCCTCCAGCAGCAGGCCGACACGCGGTCGCGGGGAATCGGTCTCGGCACGCTCCCGCTCACCAGTGCGCGCGCTGCGCTCGCCTTCGAGCTCACGGACGGCTGCTTCGAGCTCCGCGATGCGCGCCTCGTCCGCTGAGACAGCGCCATCCTCCTTGCCGAAGAGTTCCCTGAACAGGCTTGGCCGGTCGGACCAGTCTTCGTGCTCCTGGCCGAAGGCTTTGCGGTAGCGTTCCTGGGTCTCGTCGTCGAGGCCATTGGACGCACAGCCCGCGAGCAGCGCGGCGGCGAGCGTCAGTGAGCCGTAGATAACGGCGGGGTGTTGCGTCATGGGAAGCTCCAGGCAAGGTCAATCATCAGGAAGAGCAGCATAGGAAACCGTGCCGGCGGAGGCAATGGCGCGCGCTCATGCGGCCTTAAGAAACACAGTTGAGTGCAACGCCAGGCGAGGCGGCAAGGCCGCTCAATAGTAAAGGGCGCCCGCAGGCGCCCTTGCCAACCCACCGCGGGTCAGGTGATCAGAACAAGACGTTGACGTTGAGGCTGGTGGCCCAGTAGTTATCCCGGTCGAAGACCTCACCGTCGTCGGCCTCGGCGTAACCGGCGGTGCCGAAAACCCGGGTCGAGGGGGTGAGCTGGTAGTGCGCCTGGGCGTCGGCGAAGAAGATGTCCTCGCTGGCGTCGTCGTTGTCGTAATCGACCCAGCCGAGGGCGCCGATGAACGTCCAGTCCATCATCTCGAAAGTGCCGCGGGCGGCGACTAGGGTTCGGCTCCAGCCACTCTGCGCCTCGGTGCCGCTGCCTCCCAGGTTCAGGTCGTCGACACGGATCCCGGACTGGTCATGGTCGAGGCTGTTGTGGATCATGCTGGAAAACGTGTCGTAGCCGCCGGCAATGAGCGTGCCGTCCTCGGCGTGAAGGACCTGGCCGTCCAGCTTGAACTCCGGCGTCATCTGGAAGCCGCCGGCCACATAGGCAACAAAGGTGTCCTCAGTGAACGCCCCACCGCGGCTGCCGCCGATATAGTGGCCGCCGACGCGGTAATCGAAGTCGCCGGCCTCACCCTCGATATAGGGGGCGACCAGGGTGGCGCCGCGAAGGGCGTGACCCTCTGCACCGGCGCCACTGCTGCCGGCGTCCCACTGGGCGACCAGGAAGCCGTAGCTCGCGCCGGCCGCCAACGGCCCTAGAAAGGCGAGATTGACCTGGTTGCCGTCCAGGGCGCTGCTGCCCTCGGACTCCGGTGCCGCCTGCCGGCGGTCGTACTGCAGGATACCGGTATGGCCGCCGCCCAGCGGTGCCACGTAGGCGATGCGGTCGCGGCGATCGTCGCTTGTGGTCAGGTTGAACTGCCAGTTGGAGATCATGCGGCCGATACTCAGGGTGCCGCCGGCCAGCGGCATGGTGACGTAGCCATAGTCCAGCGCCACGTTGCGGTGGTCGCGTGCGACTGTGGTGAACGGCTGCTCGTCCAGCTCGCTCGTGTTACCGGAGGCGTCACCGGTCCAGCGGTCGTTGAACAGGTTCAACCGGGTGTGGAGGGAGACGCCGCCATCGGCCTCGAAATCGGCCTGCAAGCGGATGCGTTGTTGGAAGCCCTTGCGCTTGTCGTCATCCCCATCCGCTGTTCTATCCCCATCTTGGGCGACGACATAACGCGCATCGAAATCGCCACCGAACTCAACGGTTGCCATTGCGGCCGCCGGGCTGCCGACCAAGGCGGCCAGGGCCAAAGCTGAGGTTGTCTTTTTCATGGATGCATTCCCCTAAGGATTCTTGTGTGGTAGTGGCGTGGGTTCGTCGCCGGCTTTCCTGCCGCTTCCGGACCCCCCACGAGGCCCGGTGGGTGTGACCACCCGAAAGCACCCCGGACATGTTGTGAAATTGCAACGCGCACCACCCGGTGGTGTTTTCATAATCCACACCCACTGTGTACTACAATCGTCTCGTGTAATCAACATACCTGAGAAACTACTTTAAGTTTGTGTTGTAGCTGAGCAACAAAGACCATGTTGTATTGCAACATGCGGCGTGTGTTAAACGGTGGCAAGATGTGACTCTGGCGTGGTGTTCGGTGCGGCAACGCAGAGCGGCGTGAGTCGGGATTATTCCAGGGCGTTGGGCCCTACCTTCGCAGCAGCCAGAAAATGACCGTGATCACCACGCTGATGAGGATGCAGGTGGTGATCGGAACGTACACGGTAAACCCGTCACGCTCGATGATGATATCCCCGGGCAGTCGGCCCAGGCCGAGTTTGCTGATCCACGGCCACAGGAGGCCCACGGCAAGGACGATGAGGCCGATTGTGATGAGGGTGCGTTGCATGGTCGTGGTGCTCGCGCCAGTGGGTAGGCACCTAAAGCGCATCGCCCTACCCGCGCTTTAGCGTCTGCACCCCCTCGGCACTGCCTAGCAGCAGCACATCCGCGGGGCGGATGGCGAAAAGCCCGTTGGTGACGATACCCGGTATGTCGTTCAGGGTGCGCTCCATCTTTACCGGCTCGTCAATCCCCAGGTGGTGGATGTCCAGGATCACATTGCCGTTGTCCGTGGTGACGTGCTCGCGCAGCGTGGGCCGGCCGCCGATGCGTTTGACGATCTCCCGGGCGACAAAGCTGCGCGCCATGGGGATCACTTCCACGGGTAGCGGAAAGGCGCCGAGGCGGCCCACCAGCTTGCTGGCTTCGGCGATGCACACGAAGGTGCGGCTGGCGCCGGCGATGACTATCTCGCGCGTCAGCGCGCCGCCGCCGCCCTTGATGAGTGTCCGGTGGCGCGTGGCTTCGTCGGCCCCGTCCACGTACAGATCCAGCGGGCCGGCGGTGTTGAGGTCCACGGTCTCGATACCGGCGTCCTTCAGTCGCCGGGTGGACGCCTCGGAGCTGGAGACGGCGGCCCGCACACGGCCCTTGTCCCAGGCAAGCAGCTCTATGAACACGTTCACCGTCGAGCCCGTGCCGACACCGATAACGCTGCCTGCGTCGAGGTACTGAAGCGCGGCTTCGGCCGCCGCGCGCTTACCGGGCTCTGCGGACATGGTGCTACTCCCGTCGCTGCATGGATTAACGCCTCATCATACGGCGTCGTGAGCGGGGGTTGAAGTGGTCCTTTGCCGTGCCCGGAGGCGCGTTTAGACTGGGCGGCTTGTGGCGGCGCGGGCTCTGGAGCGATCGCGACGATTCGACCCTTTTCCAACGGCAACGGAATCTTCATGACCCAGGCTTATCTGGAACGTATTCTCACCGCCTGCGTGTACGACGTGGCGATCAACTCGCCGCTGGATGCGGCGCCGGCGCTCTCGGCCCGGCTTCGTAACACGGTGCTCATGAAGCGCGAGGACCTGCAGCCGGTGTTCTCGTTCAAGCTGCGCGGGGCGTACAACATGATCTCCCGGCTCTCGGACGAGGCGAAGGCGAAGGGCGTGATCTGCGCCTCCGCCGGAAATCACGCCCAGGGGGTGGCGCTGGCCTCGAATCGCCTGGGGATCAAAGGGGTGATCGTCATGCCGCGCACGACGCCCAGCATCAAGGTGGACGGCGCGCGGCGCCTTGGTGGCAAAGTCGTGTTGCACGGCGACAGCTACGACGAGGCGGCGGCGCATGCAACCAAGCTGATGGAAGAACGGGGCATGATCTGGATTCCGCCCTACGATGCGCCGGATATTATCGCCGGCCAGGGCACGGTGGGCATGGAGATCCTGCACCAGCACCCGCAGAAGCTGCACGCCATCTTCGTGCCCGTGGGTGGCGGCGGACTGGCGGCGGGTGTCGCCGTGTACGTAAAACAGCTGCGCCCGGACGTGCGCGTCATCGGCGTGGAGCCCGAGGATGCTCCCACCCTCCACGCGGCCATGAAGGCCGGCAAGCGGGTGCAGCTGGAGCAGGTGGGCCTGTTCGCAGATGGCGTGGCGGTGCGCCAGATCGGCAAGGAGACCTTCCGCGTGCTGCACAAGCACATTGATGGCGTCGTGCTGGTCAATACCGATGAAATCTGCGCCGGCATTCGCGACATCTTCGACGACACGCGCTCCATTAATGAACCCGCCGGCGCGTTGGCCGTGGCGGGGCTGAAGAAGTACGTAGAGCAAACAGGCGTTGTGGGCGAGAGCCTGATTGCCATCAACAGCGGCGCCAACATGAATTTCAGCCGTCTGGGCCACGTGGCGGAGCGTGCCGAGGTGGGTGAGCACCGGGAAGCGGTGCTGGCGGTGACGATCCCGGAGCGGCCGGGGAGTTTTCGGCAGTTCTGCCAGGCCATCGGAAAGCGCGGGGTGACGGAGTTCAACTACCGCTTCTCCGATCCGGAGAAGGCCCACGTCTTCGTGGGGCTGTCGATTCACGACGGCATCCATGAGAAAGACGAACTCGTGAACCACCTCCGGGGCAGCGATTACCCGGTCCTGGACCTCACAGACAACGAGATGGCCAAGGTGCACCTGCGGCACATGGTGGGTGGTCACGGCCATCTGGTGGAGCACGAACGGGTGTTCCGCTTCGAGTTTCCGGAACGCCCGGGGGCGTTGATGCAGTTCCTCAACCAGTTGGGGCGGAAGTTCAACATCAGCATGTTCCACTACCGTAACCACGGTGCGGCCTACGGCCGGGTATTTGTTGGCATCCAGGTGCCGCCCGAACACGCCGAGCGATTCGCCGGGTTCCTGCAAGGAATCGGGTATCGGTATGTGGAGGAAACGGACAACCCGGCGTACGCGTTGTTTTTGAGCTGAGGCGGCGGGTTGGGGCGCGTTGTGTGCCCTCCGTTTTGCTACTTCTTCCTGGCCTTGCGGAACGCATCCGCCATGCCGCCCGCCGCCGGGGCCGGCTTGGTCATTTTCGCGTTCTGCGGCTTTCCCTTTCCCTTCGACGCCGGCCGAGAGGGTGCGTCTCCCTGCACATCCGGCAGTGGATCATCCAGGCGCATGGTCAGTGCGATGCGCTTGCGCTGGGGCTCCACGCTCAACACCTTCACACTCACCACCTCGCCGGGGCGTACCACCTCGCGCGGGTCGCGGATGAACTGCCTGCTCATCGCCGAGATGTGCACCAGGCCGTCCTGGTGGACGCCAAGGTCCACGAAGGCGCCGAAGTTGGTCACATTGCTGACCGTGCCCTCAAGCTTCATGCCCGGTTCCAGGTCGGCCAGGGTTTCCACGTCATCGCGTAACTGGGCGGTCCGGAACTGCGGCCGCGGGTCGCGGCCGGGCTTGTCCAGTTCCGCGAGGATGTCGCCCACGGTGGGTTCGCCGAAGTGCTCGTCGGCGTAGTCCGCAGCCTTGAGCGTACCCAGGAAGGCACTGTCGCCGATGACCGTGTCCAGGCTGCGGCCGTTGCGCTTGAGGATCCGCTCGACAAGCGGATAGGCCTCCGGGTGCACGGCGGAGCGGTCCAGGGGCTCGGGCCCGTCGTTGATGCGCAGGAAGCCGGCGGCCTGCTGGAAGGTCTTGTCGCCGAAACGGGGCACGCGGCGCAACGCCTTACGATCCGGAAACGGTCCATTGGTATCGCGCTCGGCGACCAGACGCTCGGCCAGGGCGGTGCTGAGCCCTGAGACGCGGGCCAACAGCGGCACTGAGGCCGTGTTTGCGTCCACCCCCACGGCGTTGACGCAGTCCTCCACCACGGCGTCCAGGGCCCGGGCGAGTTGGGTCTGGCTGACGTCGTGCTGGTACTGGCCCACGCCAATGGACTTGGGGTCGATCTTGACCAATTCGGCCAGCGGGTCCTGCAGTCGCCGGGCGATGGATACGGCGCCGCGCAGGCTCACGTCCAGCTGCGGGAACTCCTTCGCCGCCGTTTCCGAGGCAGAGTACACCGAGGCCCCGGCCTCCGAGACCATCACGATCTGTGCACGCAGCTCCGGGTGGCGCTTACCGATCGCCCTTGCTAGGCGTTCGGTTTCGCGCGAGCCGGTGCCGTTGCCCACGGCCACCATCGTCACACCGTGGCGCTGCATGAGCTGGGCAAGGGCGTGGATGCTCGCGTCCCAGGCGTTGTGCGGTGGCAGCGGGTAGACGGTGGCGGTCTCAAGCAGCTTACCGGTGGCCGAGACGATAGCCACCTTGCAGCCGGTGCGGATGCCCGGATCAATACCCATGACACAACGGCTGCCCGCCGGTGGAGCCAGCAGCAGGTCGTGCATGTTACGCCCGAAGACCTGAATCGCCTCCGTCTCGGCACGTTCGCGCAGGCTGCCCAGCAGGTCAGTCTCCAGTCGGGTGTAGAGCTTGACCCGCCAGGTGTGGCGCACCAGGGCGGCCAACCAGTCATCGCCCGCACGGCCCTGGTGGCGGATGCCCCAGTAACCCGCCACCTGCTGGTGGCAGGGCCCCGGCTGGTCGCCGTCGATTTCCAGGGCCAGGCGCAGCACGCGCTCCTTGCGCCCGCGTAACAGGGCCAGGGCGCGATGGGAGGGTACGGCCGCGAGGGGTTCGCGGTAGTCGAAGTAGTCGGCGAACTTGTTGCCAGCCTCTTCCTCGCCCGGCGCCACCTCGGCGACCAGCACGGCGTGGCTCCAGGCGTACTCCCGCAGGCGGCCGACGAGATCCGGATCCTCTGCGGCCTCTTCGGCCAGAATGGACCGCGCGCCTTCGAGGGCGGCGTCCACGTCGGCAACCCCGTGGTCCGCGGCGATGTAGGCTTTGGCCCTGGTGCGAGGATCCTGCGATGGGTCGCCGACCAGCGCGCGCGCCAGTGGTTCCAGTCCGGCTTCACGGGCGATCTGCCCCTTGGTGCGGCGCTTCTTGCGGTAGGGCAGGTACAGGTCTTCCAGGCGTGTCTTGGTATCCGCCGCCAGCAGAGCCTGGTGCAGGCTGTCGGTCAGCTGTCCCTGGTCACGGATGGTGCTGATGATGATCGCGCGCCGCTCATCGAGCGCGCGCAGGTAGCCGAGGCGTTCCTCCAGTCGCCGCAGCTGGGTGTCATCCAAGCCGCCGGTGGCTTCCTTGCGGTAGCGGGCGATGAACGGGACAGTCGCGCCCTCGTCCAGCAATTTGACGGCGGCTTCCACTTGCGTGGTTGGCACCCCGAGATCGTCGGCCAAGCGTCGAGTCAGTGAGTTGGGCATGGGTCCTGCGGTGGTCCGCGCGTTGCCGGTGGAGGCCTGATGGTAGCATCAGCGCATAATTCCGATGCCAATGCCAAAGTTGACGCTCGGCTCACGCCGTTGGGTTGTGGTTTGGCCTGGCCACAGGTGGAGGTCCTCGGCGCGGACCACCGCATAGCGGTAATCCGCCTCGCCAATGGTAGCCGTGCGGCTCTCGAGGAGCCGACCCTGGACCGTAATCAGGCGCCCCTCGCTGTAGTCCGCTGGCTCCAGGTAGCCATCGGCGACCACGAGAAACCGCCCCTGGCTGGAGCGATCCGTGCGTGGTTGCTGGCCGCGGTCCAGCGGGTAGGCAAGCACCTCCAGCTGGGTGGTGTCTTCCTGCGGTTCTGTCGCAAGGATGGTGCCTCCCCAGAGGACCCGCTCATGTTCGATGTGCTCGCTCGCAGCCTGCTGGGGCTGGAGGTCGCGGTTGACACCTTCGGTGTCGAACTCAGGGCCGGTTGCGCAGCCTGTCAGCGCAAGCAGCGCCGAGAGGAGCACAGCGATTTTCAGGGACGAGCGTCGCATAGCAATGATCTCCACACTCGTTGGTTACCAGTAGCCGCGTCGGTGGGGATACCAGGGGTCATACCAGGGGTCGTACCAGGGATCATGCCACGGCTGGTAGCGCGGCCCGAGATAGGGCGGCCGGTGGCGGCGATCGTCGGCATACGGGTCACGCATCCGTTCCGGCCAGAGGTGGTGATCGGTCACCCGCACCCGCACATAGGGGTACTCGTGGTCGCCAACGGGACGAATCTCCTCGCCGTCCAAGGTCCCGGTGACGGTGACGCTGCGCCCTGCCTCGTGAATGGCCGGGTCCAGAAAGCCGTCGATCACCGCGAGAAACCGCCCCGAGCTGCCGTCGCGATCCCGGGGGCGCCCACCGCGATCCAGATCTCGCGCGACGACTTCGACCAGGGTGACGTCCGCCTTATTCTCGATGCCGGCAATGGTGCCGCCCCAGCGCACGGTTTCGCCTTGATGGCGCTCCGGCGCCGCGCGCACATCGGCAAGCCCCGGAGCGCCAGGTCCCGGGTCAGCGGTACCGCCCGGGGTGCCCGCGCAGCCGATAAGAAACAGCGACACCCCGAAAAGCGACAGCAAGGCGTTTACGCGCATGGCTCCTCTCCCTGTTGCGGGATTCGGCCTTTTCCTTAGTCCACCTGAAGACGCGCCGTTCAGGGTTCCCGACTGTCTTTTGAGACCACTGGATTGGCTGCGGGTTCGCGGTGGCGGTTCGCCAGTGTCACCGTGGCCACCCCCGCCGCAATCAGCAGCAACCCGAGGACATTGGTGGCGCTGAGCTGCTCCCCCAGGGCGACCGCCGAGGCGGTCAGTCCGAAGGCAGGCACGCCCAGGCTGCCAATCGAAGTGGTCACCGCGGGCAGCGCACGGGTGATTGTGATCATGGCCCAGAAGCTGAACGCCGTGGCTAAAGGGCCATTGTAGACGAGAATGGCGATCAGGGTCGGGTTGCTCCACTGCACGGCGCTGGTGTCCTCGACAACCACAGCGATGGGAAGCAGAACGACCGCGGCAATACCGAACTGCCATGGCGCCAGGGTCAGCGGCGGACCCTGGCCGCGTCGGGCGCGGACATAGACGATCAGCAGTGCCCAACACAGGGCTGCGAGCAACAGCAAGCCGTTGCCGATTACCACGCTGGGCTGCGACCAGTCGAAGCCGAAGGGGTTGAACATGACCGTGACACCGCCAATCCCGAGCGCGAACCCCACGAGGCGTTGCCGCGTGAGGTGTTCGTCCAGGGTCAGCGCGGCTAGTGGTAACACCCAGATCGAGGTGGTATAGGCGAGTATGGACGAGCGTCCGGCAGGGACATATTGCAAAGCGATCGTGACCAGAGCCATGAATAGGGCCATCTGCACCAGACCAACGCCGAAAACGAGCGGCCACTCGTCGCGGTACGGCCGGCGCAGCTGCCCCATAACGGCCGCTGCGATGATCATGCACAGGCAGCCCAGTAGCATGCGCAGGCCCGTAAACAGCAATGGCGAGATGAACTCCAGCCCGACCTTCATCACTGGCCAGTTAGCGCCCCAGAGCAGGATCACCAGCCCGAGCAGTGTCACGGCTGCAACCGGGGAGAGCGATGCGCTGGGCGTCATGGGGTCGGACTCCAGGGCCTTACCCGGCAAGACCTGTCAGCAGGTTACTCGTCGCCCCTGAGCGCCAGCTGCTCTTCGCTCATGTCATTGAGCTGGGCGACCAGGGGGCCGGCGCGGGCAACAAAATCGTCCATGTGCTCACTGGGCACAGGATCGCCACTGGGGAGCTCGACGGTCATCGGGTTGCGGTGACGGCCGTCCTTGAGAAACTCGTAATGGAGGTGGGCTCCGGTTACGAGCCCGGAGGCCCCCACGTAACCAATTGTCTGGCCTCGTTCGACATGGGTGCCAACGCGGATGCCGTTGGCGTAGCGGGACATGTGGGCGTACAGGGTACGGTACCGGTTGGCATGCTGGATGATAATCGTACGGCCGTAGCCCCCCTTGCGGGATGCGTGGACCACGCGCCCGGCCCCGGCGGCTTTGATCGGCGTCCCGGAGGGTGCGGCAAAATCCGTTCCCAGGTGCGGACGGCGGATCCCCAGCACGGGATGTTTCCGGTTGGGGTTGAAATGGGAGCTGATGCGGGCATCGCCCACGGGCCGGCGAATAAACGCCTTGCGCAGGTTCTCGCCTTCGAGGTTGTAGTAGCCGGTATTGCCGTCCGGATCCTGGTAGCGTACTGCGTCGATCGGGTTGCCACGGTTGATGTAACGGGCTGCGAGAATGGGACCGTCGCGCACGTGCTGATCATCGATGTAATAGGCCTCGTAGGCGACGGAGAAGACATCCCCCGAGCGCACCTCGCGGGCAAAGTCCACCTGCCACTCGAAGATCTGCATCAGCCGCATGATCTGGCCGTGGCTGAGCCCGGCATCCTGGCCCGCGCGGAACAAGGAGGTAGTTACCGTCCCGGTGGCGTGCTTGACACGCGTCTCGACGGCGCGGCTTTCCACGGCCACGTTGAAACCATCATCGCCCCGGGTGACCACCAGGGTGCGCTCTCTGTCAATCTCATAACGCAGCCCCTGCAGTCCATCGTCGTCAACGCGGAAACGGACTGTGTCGCCGGGATAAATGCGTTGCAAGGCAGCGGTGCGATTGTCCGTGTTGATCAGCCGGTGCAACTCCCCGGCGCTGAGGCCAGCACGGTTGAAAATCGCCGCCAACGAGTCGCCGGAGTTGACCTCGATGGTTTCCCAGTGAGGGGCCGCGGGCGATGCCTCGGGCGTCGCCTCTAAGGAGGCAACCGTCACGGAATCGGGATCAACACCCGCGTGACGCGCGTGGGCGATTCCGTTGCTGCTGCGGCTGCCGTCAACCGAGCCCATCTCGGCGAGGCCGTGGGCTTGGGCAGCCAACGCCTGCGGCGCGGGCGTTGCGGCGAACTGATCGGCACTCGCCGCGCCCGAGTGGCCGCCGGCTTCACCACGATTGTGGCCCGCACGGTGGGTGAGCGCATCGCCGACCCGCGTGGTGGGGAGCCCCACCTCGATGGCGGTGGTTGCTGCCGATGGTGGCGCGGCGTTGGGTGCCCCGCCGCCGGCGCCGATCAATGCGATGGCGATCAGGGATATGCCCAGCGAAGCGGTTGCCAAGGGGACCGGCCGCAGCCACCAGCGCCATCCGCGCCGGGGCGTCGAGCCGTCTCGCCATTGCCATTGGTGATGTCCGTGCCCCAACGTCTCCCCCTTGGCGTTGCTGATTGCGGACGACACGCCGCTATCACAGAAGCCTTGTTACTCTATAACGGCAAGTCCGGAATAACAAACGGAATGTTCTGCAAACTATTCATATTGTTGGTTTTCCGCAACATCCCTTGCGGCGGTGATGGATGGCTCAATGGCGAGGTGTCATCCAGCGCCCATCCGGCCGTTACTGCATAGTGTGCTGATCGGGCATGGCCCGCGCTGTGCCGCTAGGCACGTACCTGCGCCTATCGCGAGTCATGCCATGCTGCGTCGTCGCGCGGCCGGCGGATCGTCTCGAGTGTCAATGGATTGCCTCCTTGCGTCCGGGGTGTCGGTCACGATTCTTCACGTCGACTCCAGTGAAAGGATGAACTGCCATTGCTCGGGGGTTACCGGCATCACGGACAGTCGGTTTCCTTTGCGCACCAGCGGCATATCGGAGAGGTCGGGGCATTCCTTGAGCTCCGCCAGGCTGATCGTGCGCGCGAGCTTGCGCACGAAGCGGATATCCACCATGTACCAGCGGGGATTGTCCGGATCACTTTTCGGGTCGTAGTGCGGGTCTTTGGTGTCGAAGGCCGTGTGGTCTGGATAGCCACGCCGAACGACTTCCGCGATGCCGACGATGCCGGGTACCTTGGTACTGGAATGATAGAAAAAGACCTGATCGCCGACCTGCATGTCGTCACGCATGATGTTGCGCGCCTGGTAATTGCGCACGCCATCCCAGTGGTCGGTCTGATTGGGCGCGCTCGCTAGATCGTCAATGCTAAAGGTGTCCGGCTCTGATTTCATCAGCCAGTACTGCATGGGCAGACGCTCCCGGCGTTTTCCAGTGTCCTGTAACCGAAATGCGTTGTCTTTTGAGCTGCCTGTCCGGCCGTGGAGCAAGGCGCGGCTCGCAGCCAATGGCCGTCGCCCTTGGCAAGAGGCGCAACACCGCT
>NZ_SKOG01000034.1 GCF_007120195.1 Aquisalimonas sp. | reverse complement strand
CATGGCACCGGGTCTGATCGAAGGGCGTAGACAGGCATTAACGCAAGCGTAATACACCATTATCTGCTGCGCGCCGACACCCATGAGGCTCTGGCTTCAGCGCCATAATTAGAATTGCTGCCGCAGCGCGGCACCCGGGACAGGCATGGTGTCTCACTGGTACAATCAGGACCATTCAAGTGCGGTTTGCAATCACCCCTTGGCGAGAAAAGACCGCAGGTCGGAGGACACGCATGTACAGCCCCAACGGTGAACCCGTTATCTTCAATCGCGACTGCGATGCGGTGGTCATTCCAGCCGGTGAGTCCGGCACCATCCCTGAGGGTGTGGAAGGCGTGATCACCCAGGCGCTGGGCGGGAGCTATACGGTCTACATCCAGGGTAATCTGTTTCGCATCGCCGGGATCGACGCCGACGCCATTGGCAAGGAACCGACCCCGTTGCCGGAGCTCCCGCAGGACGCCTCGGACAAGGACGTGGAGGATCTCGTCTGGGAGCAATTGCACACCTGTTTCGACCCGGAAATCCCAATCGACATCGTCGAACTGGGCCTGGTGTACTACTGCAATATCGAGAAAGTGGACGAGGACCAGCGGCGCGCCGACATCCAAATGACGCTTACCGCGCCGGGCTGCGGCATGGGTGACATCATCGCCAGCGACGTCAAACACAAGGTGGAGCTGGTGCCCACGATCGAGCAGTGCAATGTCGAGCTCGTCTTCGAGCCGCCGTGGTCCGCTGAAATGATGACGGATGCAGCCAAGCTGCAGACAGGGATGCTCTAGTGTCCTGTAACCGCGGGCGCACTGCGGAACCAGGCCATTCCTTCCTCCAGCAGCTGCTCGACGACCGTGAAATACGACGGCGCAAGCAGTTCCAGCCGTCCTGTCAGCTCACCGTCTTCCGCGCCAAGCACCATGCCGAAGTTGCGGGCAATATGCTGCATGCGGCCGTTGCCGGGCTCGGAAATGAGATAGACACGGCTGACCGTACGGTTCCGGGCATAAATCACCAGACGTCGGAACAGTTCCGTGCCGAGGCCACGGTTTTGCCACCCCTCCTCCACGCTGAACGCGAGCTCAGCGCGACGTGGAGATTCCCGGTCGAGCATCACCAGTTCACCGACAGCGCGGAGCTCCCCGTCCACAAACGCGCCGTAAAGGATCACACTGAAGGGGTTGGCCGCACTGCAGTACTGCTCGATGAATGCGTCACTGACCAGGCCGGAAAAACGGTCGCGCCGATCTCCGGGGGCAAGCCGAAGCAGGTGGTCACGCCACTTGCCCCGCTCACTCCACCAGAGCCGGCGGATCACCGGTTCATTGTTGCTTGTACGCGTAATATCGAGTGCAGGTGCCATGATTGCCTCATGTAGACAGGTCTGTATATGTTGCATTGCAATATACGCGCGGATCACCCCTTTAGCAACCCGTTGTCGGCGCCCGACACTGGCAAGGTGCGCGCGGTGAGCGTTGACGGGATTGCTGATCGTCCTGAGACTGAGTCAAGCCGCGCTGCGGCCACTAACAATGGAACCTCGGAGGACCCAACGATGAAAGCCTGGACCATTACGCAGCCTGGTGCGGCCGACGTGCTGCAACTGCATGACACGCCGGCGCCGGAGATGGGTCCCACGGATGTGCGCGTACGCGTTCACGCCGCCGGGCTCAACCGTGCCGACCTGCTGCAGCGGCAGGGTCTCTACCCGGCACCGGCGGGCGCGAGCCAGGACGTTCCCGGCCTGGAGTATGCTGGCGTCATTGAAGAAGCGGGCACCAACGTGCAGCAGCGCCAACCCGGTGAGCGTGTCATGGGCCTGATCGGCGGCGGTGCCTACGCCGAGCAGGTGGTGGTCAACGAGCGCGAGACCATCCCGGTGCCGGGCACGCTGTCCCTGACCGAAGCCGCCGCTGTGCCGGAGGCGTTTCTCACCGCCTACCGGGGCATTTTCCTGGAAGGCGGCCTGCAGCCGGGTGGCTGGTGCCTGATCCGCGCCGCGACCTCGGGTATTGGCATTGCAGGCATGCAGCTGACCCGGGCCTTTGGCGCACGCACCCTGGGGACAAGCCGCTCCCGGGAGCGGCTTGAGCGCGTCCGTCACTGGGGTTTGGATGTCGCGCATGCCGAGGAGGACGGTTCAGTTCTGGACGCAGTGCGCCAGAATGCCGGCCTGGGCGTGGACGTGGTTCTGGACCTCCTGGGCGGTAATGGCTACCTGCGGGAGAACATGGATTGCTTGCGCCCGGAAGGCACCCAAGTGGTCGTCGGCTTGATGGCCGGCCGCGAGGACACCCTCAACATGGGCCTGCTGCTGTTCAAGCGTCTGACCCTGCGCGCCATGACCATGCGCTCGTTGCCCCTGGAGCGGCGCATCGCCATGGCTCAGCTGTTCAGCGACCGTCTCGGGCCGTTCTTCGCCGAGGGCCGACTGAAGCCGGTGGTGGATACGGTCATGCCGTTTGACCAGGCTCCGGAGGCGCACCGGTTGATGGAATCCGGTGCCCATACCGGCAAGATCGTGCTGAGTAGCGAGGCGGCATCGGGGGCCTGAGCGTCGCGGAGATTTCCAATTCGCCGGCACTCCATGCACAATCCCGGTTCGCTCACCTCTGGGGGCAACGCCGCCAATGGTCCGAAACGCAGAAAAACGGCTGGCGCGCCTGCTGAGCACGCAGCAGCGAGGGTTGCTCCGGGGCAGCCTGAAAGGCCTGGAGAAGGAGGGCCTGCGCGTCGATCGGAATGGCCACATCGCGCAAACACCGCACCCGCGTGCGCTCGGCTCCAGCCTGACCCATCCTTGGATTACCACGGATTACTCCGAGGCGCTGCTTGAGTTCATTACGCCGCCGGAGCCGGAAATCGCAACCGCGCTGGACTGTCTCCGCGATATCCACGCGTTTACGTACCAAAACATCGGTGACGAGCTGCTCTGGGTGGCCAGCATGCCGTGTATCGTCGGCGGCGATGCGAGTATACCGATCGCCTGGTACGGGGAATCCAACGTCGGCTGGATGAAGCACGTCTACCGGCGGGGCCTGGACTGGCGCTACGGCCGCGCCATGCAGGCCATCTCCGGCGTGCATTTCAACTACTCCTTCGGCATGGCGTTCTGGGAGGTCCTCCAAGCGCACGACGGCGACCGACGCGAGCGCCAAGTATTCATATCGGATGCGTATTTCGGCTTGATCCGCAACTTCCAGCGCTTCGGCTGGCTCATTCCATTCCTCTTCGGCGCCTCACCGGCCGTGTGCAAATCCTTCACCGGTGGGGAGAGCTGCGGTTTCCAGGAGTTCGACGCCTACACGTTCTACGAGCCTTACGGCACGTCGCTGCGCATGAGCGACGTGGGCTACAAGAACAAGGCGCAGGCGGGGCTGAGCATCTCCTACAACGACTTGGACGCCTACGTGGAGGGTCTGGAGCGGGCCATCAACACCGAGGACCCGGAGTGGGCGCGTATCGGCACGCGGGTCAACGGAGAGTGGCGGCAGCTGAGCACCTGCGTGCTGCAGATCGAAAACGAATATTACGGCTTTGTCCGACCCAAGGCCGTGGCCCGGTCAGGCGAGAAGCCCACCCGTGCCTTGCGTCGCGCCGGTGTCGAATACGTGGAGATCCGGGCACTGGACTTGGACCCGTTCGCCCCGCTGGGGGTGACGGCCAGCCAGCTGCACTTCCTGGAGGCGCTGCTCGTCTACTGTCTGCTCGAGGACAGTCCCCCCATTTCGGCCCAGGAACAGGGCCGTATCAATCACAACCAGGGGCAAGTGGCACGGCGCGGGCGCGACCCGGAGTTGCTCCTGCAGGACGGCCGCGGGGGCGTGCGGCTGCGGGACTGGGCCGACACCATTTGCCAGGATTTGCGTTGCATCGCCGAATTGCTGGATCAGACCCGTGAGGACACGCCGTACGGCGATGCGGTGCGCCAGTACCATGCGAGCGTCAGCGACCCGGACCATACCCCCTCTGCCAGGGTTCTCGATGACATGCGAACCCTGGGGGAGAATTTCATCGAGTTTGCCATGCGCCAATCCACCCTGCATGAGACAACCTTCAAGAACCATCCACTGGATGCGGTGACGCGCGAACGGTTCGAAGCAGCGAGTCGCGAGTCCCTCGAGCAGCAGGCTGCGATCGAGCACAGTGATACGCTCGCGTTCGAAGACTACCTCGCCCGCTACTTCTCCCAGTCCGCCGTGTCCTGAAGCTCCCCACCCAGGCCTGAGCGCGCCCCCAGCCGCAACGCAACCTCCCCGTCGCCAACAAACACGAACGATCTGTGATCGATGTCACATTTCTGAACACTGGCCGGCGAGCCGACCTGCCATATCCGATAGGCCTGCTAGAATAGTGTCCCGTAACCGAAATTCGGTTACGGGACACTATTCTAGCAGCCAGTTCGAAGCGTTTTCTGCCAAAGTGTTCTGCCACCAACGGTGATTTCCCTGGCGGCGAGCGCGATTCACCCACGGATGGACACAAGGCCACACACGAATGACGGTCAACGAAGCGTTGCCAGCGAGTGCGCCCGAGACCACTGCACAGCCTCACAGGCAGACGCGTGAGCACGTTCGCGATGCCGCCTTTCGGCTGTTTGGGCGCCATGGATACGATGGTGTATCCATCGACACCATCGCACGGGCGGTGGGCCTGAGCAAAGGTGCGCTCTACTGGCACTTCGATGGCAAGGAGGCGCTGTTCAAGGAGTGCCTTCACGT
>NZ_SKOG01000276.1 GCF_007120195.1 Aquisalimonas sp. | reverse complement strand
GAGCACAGCTTCCACCTCCGCTGGACCGACCATGTACCCGTGCGTCTTGATGATGTCGTCCAGGCGGCCCACAAAGTGCAACTCCCCCGCTTCATCGCGTTGGGCCGTGTCGCCAGAGAGGTACCAGTCACCGCTGAAGCGTGCCCGGTAGCGAGCCGGATCGCCCAGGTAGGCGCGAAACATGGAGGGCCAGCCGGCGCGCAAGGCGATCTGGCCCACTTCGCCGTCGCCGACGGGCGCCACGCCATCATCACTGCGTGTAACGAGTGCCATCTCGATTCCGGGGGTGGGCCGCCCCATGCACCCAGGCGTCACTGGATCGTCGCCGTATTGGGCGATCATGGCCACCCCGGTCTCGGACTGCGACCATGCATCCCGGGGAGGCGTGCCCAGCGTCTCCCGGACCCAACGGTGTAGAGCCGGGTCGAGTGGCTCGCCGGTACTGAAGATACGATCGAGCGTGCTGAGGTCGTAGCTGGCGGCAAGCTCGTTGCCGGCCAGCTGGAGCATGCGCAATTCCGTCGGGGTCGTGAACAGGCATTCAACGCGCTCCGACTCGATAATGCCGTACCAGCGCCGGGCGTCGAAATCCGATTCGTCGACGACCATGGTTGCACCACAGAGTAGGGGCACGATCAGACCGTAGGTGACACCAGTGACCCAGCCCGGATCCGCGGTACACCAGTAGCGGGTGCCGGGCTTGAGACCGAGGACATCGCGGCCGCTCACCATGTACGCTACAACCGCGCGTTGCACATGGAGTACGCACTTGGGCGTGCCTGTCGTGCCGCTGGTGAAGTGGAGCACAGCAGGATATTCGGCGCGCGTCGCCGCCACCGGTGCTGGGCGCGCTGTACCGCAGAACGTCTCCCAGTGCTGCGTGCCGGGCAACTCACCGTCCAGCAAGACCACATGCTCAAGCCCCGGGAGGCGGCTGCGGATCGGCGCCACGCGCTCACGGTAAAGCTGCTCGGTGGTTACCAGCACGCGCGCTTCGCCGACCATTAGACGCCGGCTTACCGGCTCCGGGCCATACACGGAGAATAGCGGGGCAAACACCGCGCCCCGCCAGAGGGCGCCAAGGCCCGCAGCGTAGACTTCCGGCACGCGCGGTGCCAAGGTGCTGACGCGCTCGGAGAAGCCGATCCCGCGGGCCGCCAGGGCCGACGCAAATCGCATGGCGCCGTCTCGCAGTTCGGAGTAGCTGACGGTGCGACGGGCGCCCCCATGCCCGTGCCAGATCAAGGCGGTGGCGTCGCCGGTGCCGGCGCGGGCATGGTGCTCGAGGGCCGCGTAGGCGATGTTCATGGAGCCGCCTTCGCTATCCGGCAGGAGTTCGCGTTCGAGTCGCGACCAGGAAAAGTCGTTTGTGGCCACACTACCTCCAGGACTGAGAAGGCCCAACACATTCACTTGCATACCATACACCGGTGCGGCGCATGGGAATGAGGGCAGGGCGCACATCGCGCGGGCAGCGCAGCGTCAGGGAATTGCTGCAAGCGAATCACTGTTGCGCGCCGCGCCGAAGACGGTGCCCCGGCCCGGGACGCGTGCTTGTCGGCCCATCGTCGCACCGCCGAGAGATGTGATAGCTTAAGTGTCAAGTGCGAGATCCAGCGGCAGGCGGTCAACATCAGGCAGTAATCCCGCGTTTAACTCGTCTATGCGCCACACACGGGGATCACAATATTATTGATCGCGTCAAGGACGTACTTCTGAGACGCGCCGCGCGCTCGTAAGACAGTGCCGGCACCAGGACGCATTTTGACCAGGAGGGAGGCATGCCGCAACACTGTTACCGCCCGGGCCAACCACAGGGCAATGATCGCCAAGGCGATGGATACTGGGGCGTCATGACGCTCGCCGGACGCTGTCGCCGCTTTATGTTCGGGGCCGCGGCATTGCTGCTGGCGGCGGCCTCCCCTTTGTTGCTGGCATCAGAGTCCGAGTCGAACGCCGACGAGGTCGTCTACAGCATCGACTTCACCGGCGAGCCTGACGGCGACGCCCTCGGCTGGCTGCGCGAGCGCGGCTTTGAGCTTGAGCTCAAAGCACGCCAGCTCAACCCGCACTTCGATGGCGGACGGCTTGTCCTCGAGACGAGTGGCAGGGAGGCCGGGCTGTTCACGCGCAAGATCGACCTCGAGGAAGTGCGGCGTATCCGCGTCACCTGGGGGGTGGAGCGCTACCCGCAGGGCACCGATTGGGATGGCGGGACCTATCGGGTTGCGATCGCCACCATGGTCTCTTTTGGCCAGGAGCGCCAGCCGAGCGGTTCCGTGTTCGTGCCGAATGCGCCCTACTTTGTCGGCTTGTTTCTCGACAAAAACGCCCAGGAAGGCAAGGCCTATACGGCCAGATACTACACCCAGGGCGGCCGCTACTTCTGCGAGCCGTGCGGCGCGCCGGCCGGGGAGACGGTGACGACGGAATTCGATCTGCACGAGGCCTTCGAACGGGAGTTCGATCAGTCGCCGCCCCCAGTCAGCAGCTACGCGTTCCAGATGAACACCAATGACACCAGAGGCGGTGCCCGCGCGTTCCTGAAGCGTATCGAGTTTCTCACGGAGTAGAGCGCATGCGGTCAGGCAGCGTTGTCCCGCGCCACGGCCCCCAGGTGGAGCGACCAAGTGGCCACCGTTGCTCGCGCGTGCGGCAACGAGGCGGCTGACACTGAGCGGCTCAGCCATGTCCGGGTGTTGCTAACGCACGCTTTGCTATTGCCATATGGCAATACTTGCGGGAAGGTTAGTCATCGAAGGGTGCAATGCCTGTTCGATTCGAGCATGATCAACACGTTCCCTGCGAATAGCCCGTCTTTGGAGGAGCTGTATGGCTGAGCGCGAGTTTACCTTAATTGTAGCTGTTGATGGCTCTGACCAGGCCTGCAAAGCCGCAGAGCGGGCGGGCGAGCTAGCCGAATTGCTGCAGGCGCCCTTACATCTACTCTACGTGATGCCCCCGCGCCCGGCAGAACTCGGGGACGTGCCTGCCAATCGCACCCAGGACACGGACGCGGACCTGGCCGCGCAGCGCAAAGCCGCATCAGAAGCCCTGGCGGCGGCGAGACGTTCCTTGCCCCCCGGGGTGCGTGATGAGGCCAGCCCCGACGTCCTTGAAGACATCGCCCATCATGGCGATCCAGTCAGGGTCATCGTGGAGCAGGGCGATAACACGCCGAATGCCATGGTGGTCATGGGGGCGCGTGGTCAGGGCGGGCTGAAGAAATTGCTCCTGGGCAGTATCAGTGATGCCGTCGTGCACCGCGCCCACTTCCCGGTCGTCATTGTCCACAGCGAGGAGCACCCCGCGAACCACCCCGGCTTACGCCAGGTCCTGCTACCCGTGGATGGATCTGAAAGCAGCGATGCCGCCGCTCGCATGGCCGGGCAAGTGGCACGGGCGGCCGGCGCCACCGTGCATATCCTGTTTGCCAGTCCCAAGCCTCCCGCCGAGTTAACAGCTGCGGGCAAGACCGGCGGCGGAGCCGCCCGGGAGACGGCTTCCATGGCGCAATCGGAGACGGCACTTGCGCAGCGTAAGGCCCACAACGCGTTTCAACGGGCACGCGAACACCTCGGCCGCGTGGAGGGCGATGTGATCGAGCACCAACTCCATGGCCGAGACCCGGCTTCCGCCATCCTGGACTATGCCCAGGCACAGACCGAGCCCGGTGTGCTGGTGATCGGCCGCCGCAGCATGGGCCGACTGCGAGAGTTTCTCACCGGCAGCGTGAGCCACTCAGTCATCAACCAGGTCTGTTGTCCGGTGATAGTGGTCAGCTGACGCACCGTCTTGCAGCCCCCAGCACGGAAGCCGCGCTGGCGCGCCGAAAAAGTGCCCCAGTCGTTATCCTCCGCCCGCCGCCTACGGTCGGGCGGTCGGCGCATTTAACCCGGGTGATGCCGCAGTGAAAGATAACCGCCACATTATCGTCTATCTCATTTTGCTGATTTTGCTGCTGATTGGCGCACTCTACTGGGTGTTGGTTGGCTGGTAGCATCAGCCCGAGCACGCCAAGGCTACTCGGGCGAAAGAGGGGGCTGCCCCGGTCCGATTTCGCACCTGGGTGGAGCGGGCTGGCAATGGGCGTTCTCTCGCACCGTGGCTGCGGACCCTGATGGGACCCTGGGGGTTTCCGGCTTAGTCACACACCCGCGGGGTGATGCCTTCTTCCTGGGCATATCGTTGCGCCGACTCCTTGTAGATGGGGAAAACCACGTCCATATCTGCTGCCATGAAGTCGGTCAGTTCAACCCAGTTTTCGCCGTCCCATTGCTGGATCAGCGCACGCCCCTCACCTTCGTGATTCTCACAGGTAATCTCCACTTCCGGCAGCAAACCCAGCATCCCCATTTCCTCAGCACGGGATTCGGTGATGGTCAGCTGTTGCCATGCCCACAGTGTTTCCGCGCGTGTGGATGGGCGGCCTTCTTCGAACTCAGCTTGAGCCTGCCGCCAGGCTTCGACGATGTAGGCCGCGTTCACCATCCCGCGGCTGTAAGCAATGTTGCCGAACTGATCGCCATCACCGGCCTCAAGCCCTTGGTCCAGGACGTAACGCTGCATGTCTTCGTAGACAGGATAATCCGACCCAGCCCCGTGGAAGTTCGCGGCCCTATAGCCGACCGCGGCCTGATCTACGGGTTCCACGGCCTCGTCTTGGGACACGTAGTGACCACCGATAATTCGCTCCATATCAACGCCCACGGACGCGGCGGTACGAAGGGCGGTAGGGGTCATCACGCCCCAGGTCAGCAGCGTAACCCAGTCTGGATCGATGCGCCGGATCCGGTTCCATACCGCCCGCTGGTCGAGACCAATGGCCATCTCGTGCAGCGTGAAGCCGTACTCCTCGGCATAGTGATGCAACACAGGGAGGGGCTCGCGGCCATACGCCGAGTCATGGTAGGCGTGCACGATGTCCTTGCCGTCCAGGTTTTCCCAGCCCCCTTCCTGATCGGCGATGTGCCGCAGCATGATCGTCATGCTGCTCATATGGGTAATTGGTGCCGGGAAGACGTTGTCGATGACTGGTCCGTAGGCCGCGTCGGACCGGCCGTACCCCATCGTGGTCAGCACGATGTTGTCATTACGCGAGCGACGAATCAGGGCATAAGTGATGCCGGTGGAAAAGGGCGCGATCACAGTAGCGCCGCCGTAGCGGTCTATCCGCTCCTCATAGCACACCACGCCGCGATTGTTCGAGTACGCAGTCTCGCATTCCTCCAGCCGGATGCGCACGCCGTTAATGCCGCCGTCGCGCTCGTTGATCATGGTGATGTAGTCGGCGAAACCGTCGGCAATGCCGATACCGCTGGATGCGTACGGTCCAGTGCGATATACGAAGCTCGGTAGGTACTGCTCATCGCTTGCGTGGGCGTGGGTGACAAACAGGCCGCCGAACCCCACCGCGGCTGCGAGGCCAGCGGCAACGATTGCCTGCAGTGTGGGCATCTTCATGGCTGTCTCCTCGAGCACACGACCAAGCGGCCCCGTAATTTGATTGGGGATCAGCAACCCCATCGCCTGTGCCGCGCTTTGCCTCGGGCTGGTTTGTCCGGGAGCAATCTCGCAATGACGCCTCGAGGCCGATGGCTTCCTTGGCAGAAAAAGGACGCTGGTCGCGATCTCGACGAACGATTGGCGTGCCTGCCGCGACAGGCATTGCCCAGGCGCCGCGATCACGCCGCCATTTCAGTGCAGTGACGGATTGCCATCACCCAATTTATCGGTCCAACTCACTGGACCGCGAGCTCGCTTTCGTTGGCGTCAACCTGGGGAATCGGCTGCGCTGCCCTTTAACTATAGGAAGCGGAGTGTGGTTCGTCACTGGTGTCCTGTCCCCATCGGCTCGCAACAATCGCCCATGCCCCAGAGGGTCCCAGGGCTTTCCGGGAAGAACTTTGGGGTTGGCCCGAATTGACAGCGAGTCGATCGCCGGTATTGATGCCCCCCCAACCCGCAAGGCCGGCTGAAAGACAGCTTTGATTGCCGTGCCACCCCCGCATGACGCACTCGGGTAGGATAGACTGAACGCAACCAACGATCATGCTCATCGCAGAATGACCCAGAACAAGGGAGGCGAGACCCACGATGAGTAGCTCAAAGGCGCTGGGCCCCATCTCGTGCCTGGTTTTCGCGGCCGCTTGGCCGCTTGGTCACGTGTCGGCGGACGACGTGGCTAGCGGTGCGGTCGTGCTATCGCCGATTCAAATCTTCGCCGACGAGGGGGTCGCCAGTGTGCCCGGCTCGGCTACCATCATTGATGAAGAGACCATCGAAAGGCGTCGGCCGGCGACCACACTGGATATGCTGCAGAGTCTTCCGGGGGTGACGATTACACCGGAAGACCCGCTGGGGCGGCGCCCGAACATCGGGATTCGTGGCCTCAATCCGCGGCGTTCCCGGAAGATGAACGTGCTCGAGGATGGTGCCCCCATCCAACTCGCTCCCTACAGTGATTCCAGCACCAACTACCAGCCCGCCCCCCGACGCCTGCGCCGCGTGGAAGCTGTGAAGGGCACTGGCACCATCAAGTACGGCCCCCAGACCATTGGTGGTTCTGTCAACTATCTCACGCGCAATCCGCCCTTCGAGCCGCAAGTCACTGTGTACGGCGCCGGGGGCAACCGGGGTTTCGTGGACTCCAACGTTTCCGCCGGCGGACCCTATGGCAACACCGGGCTGTTGCTGGACTTCATCCATCAGCAGCAGGACGGCCACAAGCGCGGCGAGGAGCAGGCCATCAACGACTTCATGTTCAAGTCCGTGACCGACCTGGAGCCCGGACACCGGCTGACCTTCAAGGCTACCGCCTACAACGAGAACCAACGGGGTGGGGAAGCCGGCATGAATGAGGACGAGTTCCGCAACGACCGACGCACCAATTTTCTGCCAAACGACCGCTTCGACGTCGAGCGTATTGCCGGTCAGATCATTCACGAGTTGCACTTGGGCAATGGCACCAGTCTGAGTACCAATGTTTATGCGAACACCACGGAGCGCACATCACGCCGGCAGGCGAGCAGTTCCAGCGAATTACTGAATTGCACCGATGATGCTCTTGCCAGTGATTTCGCCAATGCCGACCAGTGCGGCAATCAGATTCGACCCAGGAACTTCCGGGTCATGGGCGTGGAACCCAGTGTTACCCATGAGCATCACGCTCTGGGCTACGATAACCGACTGGTCACCGGTGTGCGCTATCACGAGGAACGGGCGATCCGCGAGCAGTTCTGGGGGGATTCACCGAGCACCGACTTTCGCCAGTGCGAGAAGGAAGACGGAAGCGTTGACTGCCGCAGAGACCGCTTTGACGTGACCGCCACCGCAGCATTCGTTCAGAACACCACGCGTATCGGTGATCTCTCGGTAACACCGGGCCTGCGTTTCGAGCGCTGGAAGCTCGATGTCAGTGAGCAACGTGGCGATGACGCCAGGGAGACCGACAGTCGCACCATCGATAAGATGCTGCCGGGCATTGGCGTGAACTGGGAGGGCTTTCGCCGGTTCGAGATCTTCGGCGGTGTGCACCGTGGCATTTCGCCGGCCACGACGGATGTGGAGCCTGATCCGGAGATTGGTAACATCTTTGAGGTGGGTGTGCGCACGACCCCCCATGCCCTGTATGCCGGGGAGATCGCGTTATTCCATGTCGATTATCGGGACATCATCGCGGCGGAGCGCGAAGCCGGAGGCGACATCGACAATTTTAACGCCGGGCGAGCTCGGATGCGCGGGGTCGAGTTTACGGGACGGGTGGATTCCTGGGCCTTCTACGATGCGCCGTGGAATGTCTACCTCCTGGTAAATGGCACTGTCCTGGATACTGAATTCCGGGCCGATGTGTTCGATGAGGACGAACCGGTTCTCCAGTCCGGCAATGATTTCCCATACGCCCCCCGGTATGCCGGTTATCTGGCCCTTGGCTACGAAATCGGCCCATTCGATGCCCGCATCGGTACGCAGTATGTGGGCCGCCAGTTTGTGGATAACGAGAACACCCGCTCCACCACAGCGGATGGCACGCAGGGGCGCATCGCCTCCTATACCGTGATTGACGCTTCGATGAACTACCAGGTCACACCGGATCTGCGGCTCTTCGTGGCGGGCCGTAACCTGGCTGACCGGGATTACATTGCCAACCGCGAGGGCGGCATTACGCCCGGTGTCCGACGCCAGGTCTACGGGGGGTTCGACGCCCGGTTTTAGTGCGCTGGGAAATTTCCGGCTGACACACGCAGCCGAGGCCACGGCGGCCCTTGCCGTTAGCTGTTAGGGTCCGTGCCGCTCCCACGCAGAAGCCGGCTGTTCTCCACCGTGCGGAACACCAGCGGTTTGGCCGTTCCCGGCCGGTCGGCAGCCTCGACTGCGGCAAGCACACGGTCGTGGTGTGGCGACTTGGGGCAGGTCGGGTCAGTGACCGCTGGGTCGCCCGCCAGCAAATAGGCCTGGCACCGGCAGCCCCCGTGGCACTGGGCGAGCACCTCGCAACTGGCGCAGGGCTCGGGCAACCAGTGGTCGCCGCGGAAGAAGTTAAACGCGTCGGAATCCTCCCAGATCTCCCGCAGGGGCGTTCGCGCCACCGAAGGAAGTGCAAGACCCGGTAGCTCGGCGGCGCCATGGCAGGGCAGTGCGCGGCCATCCGGGGCGACGCCCAGGAAGGTGGTGCCCCAGCCATTCATGCATGGTTTCGCCTTCTGGTCGTAGTAGTCGGAGCCGACGAAGAAGATGCGCATGCGACCATCGGCCTTCTGGCGCCAGCGCTCGGTCACAGCCTCGGCGTGCTGCAGCTGCGCCCGGGTTGGCATCAGGGCCTTGCGATTGTGGAACGCCCAGCCGTGATATTGCGTGTTGGCCAGCTCCACGTAGTCGGCACCCAAATCCCAGGCGAGCTGCAGGATGCTGTCGATGTGATCCAGATTGAGTCGGTGCAGGACGATGTTGAACACCATGGGGTAGCCCTGGGCGTGGATCGCCCTGGCGATTGCCCGCTTATGCTCGAAATGCCCACGCCCGGCCACCTGGTCCGAGAGTTCGCTCTCGTCGGCCTGGAAGCTGAGTTGGATGTGATCAAGACCGGCCTCACGCAAGCGTGCCAGGCGCCGTTCGTCCATGCCCACGCCTGAGGTGATGAGGTTGGTGTAGAAACCCAGTGTACGGGCCTCTCCCACCAGCGTCTCCAGATCCTTGCGTAGGAGGGGTTCACCGCCGGATAGTCCCAGTTGCACGGAACCGAGTTCCCGCGCCTGACGAAACACGCTCACCCATTGCTCGGTGGTCAGCTCGTCCCGGTAGCGGGCGAAGCCGAGCGGGTTGGAGCAGTAGGCACACTGCAGCGGGCAGCGGTAGGTGACCTCCGCGAGCAGCCACAGCGGCATGCCACGAAGTGAGACGTGTTGCGTCGGCTCCTGGATCGCCCCGTCAGCGTTCATGATCCGCATCCTCCCACTCGACCCACCCCTGTCGACGGGCATCGGCCAGAAACTCCAGGACGTCGTCCCCGACCTCGGCGTCCGGGAAACGGCGCTGCAATTCGTCGATCATCTCGGCCAACGTACGCCCGTCACACAGGGCAAGGATCTCGCCGGCAGACTCATTGAGCTGCACCATGCCCTCCGGGTACAGCAGCACGCGAGCCTGCTGGGCGGGTTCCCATTGCAGTCGTACGCCGCGCGCCAGGGCGACGTGGGCGGAGCGATCCATCACTGGTTCTCCTGCAAGGCGTGATAGGGGGGCATGCCCACCACATAGGCGAGATACATGGCATCCAGCATGGCCCAGAGCACATCGAGCTTAAAGCGCAGCACCTCGAGTGCCCGCTCCTGTCTGTCGCGTGTGTCGAACACTTCCAGGGTCAACGCCAGGCCATGCTTGACGTCTTCACGCGCCTGCGCGAGACGGTTTTCGAAGTAGGCCAGCCCGGCAGGATCCACCCAGGGGTAGTGCTGGGGCCAGGTGTCCAGGCGCGAGCGGTGCGCATCCGGTGCAAACAGTTCAGTGAGCGATGAGCACACCGCTTCTTGCCACGGCTGTGAGCGCGCGAAATTGAGGTAGGCATCCACGGCAAAGCGCACGCCGGGCAGCACTTCCTCAAGCGAGGTCATGCGTTGCCGCGACACCCCCACGGCATCACCCAGACGTAACCAGGCCTCTATGCCACCGGGGTGCGTATCGCTGCCATCGTGGTCGATGATGCGTTGGATCCAGCGGCGGCGCACTTCGCGGTCCGGGCAGTTTGCCAACACCGCGGCATCCTTACGCGGAATACTGATCTGGTAGTAGAAGCGATTGATGACCCAGCCCTGCATCTGCTCATGGTTCAGCTCACCCGCCGCCATCATCTTCTGATAGGGGTGGTGAAAGTGATAATAGCGACCAAGCCCGCGCAGCTGGCGCTCGAACTCCTCCCGACTCCAGGCCGATTCAACCCTCGGAGCACCCGCGCTGCCCTCAGAGATCGATGACCATGCCGTCATAGGATACCTCGATGCCTTCCTCGACCAGTCGTGCACGCTGCTGCGAATCCGGGTCGAGAATGGGGTTGGTATTGTTGATGTGGATCAGTATACGCCGCCCACGCGGGTAGCGGCGTAACTGCTCGATCATGCCCCCGGGCCCGTCCTGGGGCAGGTGACCCATCTCGCGCGCGGTCTTGCGTCCATCCACCGTGCGCTGCATCTCGTCATCGGTCCAAGTGGTGCCGTCCACCAGCAAGACGTCAGCGCTGGCCATCCAGCGATGCAGATGCGGCTCCATCTCCCCCAACCCCGGGGCATAGAATGCCGAGGCGCCGGTCTGGCGGTCTTCCAACATCAATCCCAGGTTGTCGCCAGGCTGTGGGTCTGCGCGGTGGGGTGAGTAAGGGGGGGCCTTGCTGGTGAGCGGCACGGGCGTGAACCGAACACCGGGAGCGCCGGGCGACTCCATGCTTTGGCCGTCCAGCGCCAGGTTATGCACCCGGGTGCCACAGTAGTGCTCCAGTATCTCCAGGATGGGAAACCCGGTGCGCAGGTCTTCCTCGACCCGTTCACTGCAATAGATGGGCAACGGGTAAGCGCTTTCGCGCAACATCAGCAGGCCGGTGACGTGATCGATCTGGCTGTCCATCAACACCACGGCGGTAATCGCCGAGTCGCGCGAGCCGCGCGCCGGCTGTAGTTCTGGAGTGGCAAGGATCTGGGCCCTGATGTCCGGCGAGGCGTTGACCAGGAGCCAGTTTTCGTGGTCGGCGCTTACGGCAATGGAAGACTGGGTACGCCACTCACTCGCAAGCTTGTCAGTGCGGGCATCACGGCATCGGGGGCAGTTACAGTTCCATTGCGGAAAACCACCACCGGCCGCCGACCCAAGTACGCGGATCTGCATGCACTCAAGTATCTGGCGGGGGCCGACCGTGGTCGGCCCCCAGCAGCCTCAACGCGCGGTGACGTAGAGGTTGATTTCAAACCCTAGGCGAATATCGGTGTAAGTCGGCTTGGTCCACATACCGTGTGTCCTCCAATGGCTTCATTGTGTGGCGGGTGCACGCTTTCGCCGGCCCGCCTCCGGTATCGATAAGTATAGCAAGCAATTGGCCATCGACGAGACCCGACTCTCAAGTCTCCAGAGCGGTGCTATCCTACTATTAGGCTTGTACAGTCAAGCCAAGGGGGATTTTGCAATGGCAATCACGATAATAGATAAGTTACGGAATCTGTTTTCCGAGAAGTCGCAAGACACTGAAAGGAGCGCTGAGAGTGCTTCCGAGGGGAGCACAGAGGCACGCACGGACAGCAGCACCGAGAGGGTTACGACCATGACGAGTACAACTTCAATTCATCCCGCAATCGATCGCGGCGTCGCACCCGCGCAACCCGACTTTCAGGGCGGCACACTGACCTGCAAGTGCAGCCAGGAGCCCGTTCAGGTCAAGGTCGGCGCGCAAGTCGCGCACAATCACGCCTGCGGGTGCACCAAGTGCTGGAAACCTGAAGGCGCGGTGTTCTCGATGGTGGCGGTGGTGCCCCGCGATGCGGTTACTGTCACCGCAAACGAGGACAAGCTCGCAGTCGTCGATCCCGACGCCGTCATACAGCGGCATGCCTGCAAGCAGTGCGGCGTGCATATGTACGGCCGCATAGAGAACAAAGACCATCCGTTCTACGGTCTTGACTTTATTCACCCGGAACTCTTCGAGGAGGACGGCTGGGCGCCGCCGGAATTCGCCGCCTTCGTTTCCTCGATTATTGAGGCCGGTACCAGCCCCGAGCAGATGGACGACATCAGGGCGAGGCTGAAAGAACGCGGCCTCGAGCCTTATGACTGCCTGTCTCCGCCCTTGATGGACGCCATTGCAACGCATACGGCCAAGGCGAAGGGTGTCTTGCCTCAGTAGAGGAGGTCTGCCATGAAGACGCGTGCCGCGGTGGCTTATGAGGCCGGTAAACCGCTAGAAGTCGAAGAGGTCGAGCTCGATGGGCCGAAGGCGGGCGAAGTGCTCGTTGAGCTCAAGGCGACCGGGCTCTGCCACACTGATCTTTTCACGCTCTCCGGGGACGATCCGGAAGGCCTGTTCCCATCGGTCCTCGGCCACGAGGGCGCCGGTGTTGTGGTGGAGGTGGGCACCGACGTGTCCTCACTGAGGGTTGGTGACCACGTCATTCCGCTGTATACCCCCGAGTGCCGTGAGTGTGAGTACTGTCTCAACCCCAAGACCAATCTCTGCCAGGCGATACGCTCCACCCAGGGCCAGGGCGTGATGCCCGACGGCACCAGTCGCTTCTCCATCGGCGGCAAATCGATCCATCACTTCATGGGGTGCTCGACCTTTTCCAACTACACCGTGCTGCCTGAGATCGCGCTGGCAAAGATTCGCGAGGACGCCCCCTTCGACAAGGTCTGCTACATCGGCTGCGGCGTCACCACCGGAATCGGCGCGGTCATCAACACGGCCAAGGTCGAGCCGGGGGCGAACTGTGTCGTGTTCGGCCTGGGCGGAATCGGGCTCAATGTCATCCAGGGCTGCCGACTGGTTGGTGCCAACATGATTGTTGGTGTCGACTTGAACGAGGACAAGCGCAGCATGGCAGAGCGATTCGGCATGACACACTTCGTCAACCCGAAGGACATCGGCGATAAGGATGTTGTTGCGCACCTGGTCGAGCTGACCGGCGGGGGAGCGGACTATTCCTTCGAATGCATCGGCAATGTCCACGTGATGCGTCAGGCGCTGGAATGCTGCCATAAGGGCTGGGGCGTTTCGGTGATCATCGGCGTCGCTGGCGCGGGGCAGGAAATTTCCACTCGGCCGTTTCAACTGGTGACCGGGCGCACCTGGAAGGGCACCGCCTTTGGCGGTGCACGCGGGCGCACCGACGTGCCCAGAATCGTGGACTGGTACATGAACGGCAAGATCAGCATCGACCCGATGATCACACACACCTTATCGCTGGATCAGATCAACGAGGGCTTCGAGCTGATGGAGCAGGGCAAGTCGATTCGTTCAGTGGTCGTGTACTGAGCCCCAGGTGCGGGGGCTGCAACACGCCGTCGGTGCCAGCGAGTCGCTGAGCAACGGCGGCGTCTTAAGCAGTGCCGGGTGCCTTGCGGATGTCTCGAGCAGTCTGCTAGTTGACGGAGGAAAGTTCTTCCACCCCTACCAAAGTTGCGATTTTCTAACTATAACCAATAGGTATGTTGCAACACCTCTACGTTGCAACACTGCGAGGGAGGAGTCGTCGTGATGAAAATAAGAAGTTGTATGACTGCGGTAGCCACACTGGCGTTGATGACCACAGCAGGCCAGGCAAACGAGAATTTGCTTGAACTCCAGGAGAACCCCGACCTGTGGTCGATGCAATTGGGGAACTACTCGGGTAACCGGTACAGCCAGCTTGATCAGATCAACCGGGACAATGTGCAAGATCTCGTCCCGGCGTGGCAGTTCTCAACCGGCGTGCTGCGCGGACATGAGGGCGGGCCCCTCTATGTCGGCGATGGGCGCTTGTACTTGCACACGCCATTTCCGAACAAGGTTTTCGCCCTCGATCTGGAGGAAGAAGGGCGCATCCTCTGGGTGTACGAGCCGGACCAGGATCCGCGCGTCATCCCGGTGATGTGCTGCGACACCGTCAACCGTGGCCTGGCCTACGCCGACGGCCGCTTGTTCCTCAACCAGGCCGATAACACCGTCATCGCGCTCAATGCCGAGGATGGTGAGCTGCTGTGGAGCGCCGAAAACGGTGACCACACGGAAGGCGAAACCATGACGATGTCCCCGCTTGTCGTCAACGACAAGGTCATTGTGGGCAATAGTGGTGGGGAGTTCGGCGTACGCGGGCACATCACCGCCTACAACGCGGAAAGTGGCGAAATGGAGTGGCGCGGCTATTCCACCGGCCCTGACGAGGAGGTACTGCTGGATCCCGAAACCACACTCATGATGGGTGAACCCGTCGGTGAGGAGGACCTTGGCGTAACCACTTGGCCGGAAGGCGAATGGGAACGGGGCGGCGGTGCCCCATGGGGTTGGGTCACCTATGACCCGGAGCTCAACCTGATCTATTACGGCAGTGGCAACCCCGGGACCTGGAACCCCGCGCAACGCGCGATCGACGGTGAGCCCGCGGACAACAAGTGGGCGATCACGGTATTTGCACGGGATGCCGACACCGGCGAGGCGAAATGGGTCTACCAGAAGGTGCCGTTCGACGAATGGGACTATGACGGCGTCAATGAGAACCAGCTTATCGACGTGGAGGTCAATGGTGAGGATCGCAAGGGTCTAGCCATTATCGACCGCACCGGCTTTGGCTTCCTGCTTGACCGGGAAAACGGAGAGCTGTTGGTGGCGGAGAAGTTCGCGCCGGAAACCAACTGGGCGACGCACTACGACATGGAAACGGGCCGCCCGGAGGTCGACCCGGAGTACAGCACCTTTGAGCAGGGCGTTGACGTCAACACCACCGACATCTGCCCCACGGCGATGGGCGCGAAGAACATGCAGCCGAGTTCCTATTCACCGGAAACCGGTCTGATCTATGCCGGCATCAACCGGATCTGCATGAACTACGAGCCGTATGAGACCGAATACACGGCCGGTCAGCCTTACGTGGGTGCCACCCTGACCATGATGGCGTCACCGGAGGATGCGGGTGGTCATGGCGGGCTGGGCAGCTTCATCGCCTGGGATCCGGTTGAGGGTGAGGTCGTCTGGGAGGTGGACGAGCGGTTCGCGGTATGGAGCGGCGCGCTCACCACCGCAGGCAACGTGGCCTTCTACGGCACCCTGGAAGGGTATATAAAAGCTGTCGATCTGGAGACCGGGGAGCATCTGTGGCAGTTCAAGACGCCCTCCGGGATCATCGGCAATGTCAACACGTTCCAGCATGAGGGTAAGCAGTACATCGCTGTCCTCTCCGGTGTCGGCGGTTGGGCTGGTATCGGCCTTGCCGCGGGCTTGACCGACCCTGAAGAGGGGCTCGGCGCCGTGAGTGCGTTCGCGGCCCTTGAAGACTACACCAAGCTGGGTGGCGTACTGACCGTGTTCGGCCTCCCCGACTAAAGTCAGGCTGTATCACCTCCAACGCCCTGCCCCACCCCCGGCCGCCCGGCGCCCGGGGGTGAGGCACGGGCAAGGACCCAAGGGGCATTGGCCCCATGCCTGTTGCAGTTGAGCCCCGTTAGCAGTGTCCTTATAGCCCCCGTCAATGCGGTCCGCCATCAACGGTGACGGGTCGCCAAACACAGCACGGTGAGCCGTTATGATAGCGAAGCAGAAGTGGTGGATTTCCATGAGTGTGGCGGTGCTGGCTGCGCT
>NZ_SKOG01000036.1 GCF_007120195.1 Aquisalimonas sp. | reverse complement strand
GTCGGTGTTGGCCGTCGGGGTGATGTAGTGGCGTAGCTGGAAGAGCTCGTTTTCCGTGTTGATCTCGTCGCGCGCGGAACCTTTGTAGCGCCGGAAGGGATTGGCGTCGAAATCCTCCTGGGTAAGACCCAGATAAGTTTCGCCCATCGTGCGGTCATCCATCGCGAACTTGAACTCCAATTCCTGGTAGATTTCCGCAGTCGGATCGGTATTCCAGCGCAGCTTGGTCATGCTGTTGCGCCGGTCAAGCCCCGTGTCAGGTTCCGGCTGGTTGGGCCCGGCAACAGGGTTATCCACGCTCTTGAAGCCGTCGGATTGCTCGCTGAACCCTTCGATTAGCCAACCCAAGTGCCCGGCCCGGCCGGGCAGGCCTTGCGTGCCACCCAGGTTGGCATGCACACGCCGGCCGTTGTTGGAGCCAAACAACACGTCCGCCTTGCCACCGGTCTCGCTGGGGATCGGCGTCGAGAGCATGTTGAGTGCGCCCCCCGTGGTGTAGGGCCCGTGCCGGATGGCGCTCGAGCCCTTCTGCACTTCCACCCGGTCCATGCGTGCCAGGGGGGGAAAGTAGTACGCCGCAGGGGCGGCGTAGGGCGCCGGGGCGACAAGGACACCGTCTTCCATAATGGTCACGCGATTGTTCCGCTCGGGGGGCGTACCGCGCATGCTGATATGCGGGAACTGCCCGTAGCCTTCCTCCTCGACCAGGTTGACGCCGGGCACGGCGCGCAGGATGCGATGCGGATCGCTGTAGCTGTGGCGGTCCAGTTCGTCACGGTCGAGCTGCTGGGCGGAACCGGGGACATCACGAATCCGGTCCGGGTCACCGGTAATGCTGATGCGCTCAAGCAGGGTGGGGGAGCGGTCGTCGGCCTGTGCCTGTAGTGGTGAGGCGGCGGCCAGCGCCAGTACCGTCACGCCCGAAGCAGCGGCCCGCGTGCGTCGTGGTGCCATTGTGTTGCCCTCCGATGCGGGTTGTATCGTTGTTGTGCCGTCGAGCGAGGCTACAGAGGCGCAGGAGTAGTGTCAATGCGAATCATTCGCATTCGCATATCTAGCACCGCTCGCAAAACCACACAGGAGAGGTATAGAAACTAAAGAGCCCGATCAGCGGGGCTGATCGGGCTCTTCTCCGGGTACCAAATGGTGGGTTGTTTGTGTTACTGCGCGGCCTCCCGTGCGGCCTGCAGCCATTCATCCACCGTGTCGCGGTTATCCTCGATCCACTCGCGTGCGTGAGGACGAACGTCGTCGTCGGTTAGACCTTCCTCATCGATGACCCCGTCGATTTCGCTGATCCACTCGAGCGGCAGTCTCACCTGCCGAAACAGCTCCTCGGCTGCCGGGTTCTCTTCCAGGAACGCATTGTTTGCGGCTACCTGGATGTCGGCGGCGACGAAGCCCATCTCAATGGGATCGCTGACAGCGCCCTCGACACCCTCGGCCCGTTCGGCCTCGTCCTCGAGGATTCCGGGTGCGTTGATCCACATGACGTCCTCGCCCGGGACCAACTCAAGGAGCCAAGCGCTCGGGCCCCAGGTGTAGTACAGCGTCGGCTCTCCGGCCTCGATCCGGGACAGGGCCTCGGCGAAGTTGGCCGAGTAGCCGGCATCCACGTGGTTGATATAGTCATCGAGCTCGAACTTCTCGATCATGTCGTTGATGCCTTCATGGCACCCCCAGCCTGGCGGGCACCCGTAGAGGTCGGCACGCCCGTCTCCCGTGTGGTCGAACGCCGCCCGGACGTCCTCCCGTTCGACGAAATCGTTGATCCCGGTGATGTCGTATTCCTCGACCGCGTCCTTGTTCACGAGATAGCCCTGGATACCGCATGCCGCGCAGTGCGGATCGAACAGGGTCGCGTAATCATCAAAATTCTCCGGCAACTGCGGGTTGTGCAGCGGGAACCAACCGTTCGGGAAGTAGTGGACGTCTCCCTCTGTCAACGCCAGATAGGCAACCGGGTTCGACAGCGATGTGGGTGACTCGACGCTGTAGCCGAGCTCCTCCAGGAGCTCGACGAAGACCCAGCTCACGGGAACAGCCGAAGTCCAGGTTGCCACCGCAGGCTGCACGCTCACGCCCTCGCCGGGCTGCTCGTCGGGGTCCGCAGCCGCCTTGCCCGCCATCGACAGGGCGAGTCCAGCGGCCAGCAGCGCTGTGGTGCACGTGCGCGGGTTGATTATGGTTTCGTGTTGCATCGTCCTCTCCTCCAGTGGTTGCACCTAGGGGCTTGCACCTACTCAAAGCTGTAGTTCCACAAAAAGAGCTTTTCAAGGGGTCGCCATGGAGGCGACGCCGCACTGAGGGATAAGAACCCCGCCAAGCAAGGCACTCCGCCACGCCGGCAATAGTTGACCACGCCGTTGACCATGGGGCGGTTACTCGGACGACGACCGGCTGCCTGGCGCTTTTTCACCGAGGCCTTGGGTAATGCGGTCCAGAACCATGGCCAGCAGTACGATGGCGATGCCGCCGACGAAGGCCTGGCCGATATTCAGGCGCTCGAGCCCCGCATACACCTCCAGGCCGAGCCCGCCGGCACCGATTATGGCCGCGATGACGACCATGGACAGCGAGAGCATGATGGTCTGGTTGATCCCGGCCATGATGGTCGGCAGCGCCAGGGGAAATTGCACCTTCCAAAGGATCTGGCGCGGTGTCGAGCCAAACGCGATGGCCGCTTCCATAAAGTCTTTATGGACTTGACGAATGCCCAGGTTGGTCAGGCGAATCACCGGTGGCATGGCAAAGATAATCGTGGCAATCAGACCGGGAACATTGCCGATGCTAAACAGCATCACCGCCGGCACCAGATAGACGAAGGGGGGTGTCGTCTGCATGATGTCGAGAATCGGCCGGACCACGGTGTAGAAGAGATCACTGCGCGAGCACAGGATGCCAACGGGCAGGCCAATGAGGATGCAGAAAAACACGGCGGTCGTCACCAGCGACAGGGTCACGATCATCGCATCCCAGACGCCCATGAAACCGACGAAGGCGAGCGCAATCACCGCAAACAGGCCCACCTTCCACGAGGCGGCGCGCCAGCCAATCAGAAACAGGCCGATCAGAAACGCCAACGGCGGGATTGACTGCAGCACCCACTGTACCGTCTCCATCACCGCACGAACTGGCGGACTCACGTAAGCGCGGAAAAAGCCGCGGAATGTGCTCACGACCCAGTTGACGGCCTCCGTGATGATCTCTCGCACCGGGATATCGATGAGCTCGAATGGATGGGAGAACAGGATGCGGAGGAAATCCATCAAGTCACTCATGATCGTCGTTTCCTTAATGGCGTCTCAGGATGAGGAAAGGCGCGACCAGTGCGGTGCTTAGCCCGTCTCGGCGCGTGATTCGCCGGCGTACTGCTCCGGTGTCTCACCCTGGCCCCTTTTCTCCAATATGCCGTTGATGAGATCCGGCTCGTCGATAATGCCCCGCAGGCGCCCATCCGCAGCAGTCACGATGGTTGGCAAGGTGGCATGGGAGCGCCCGCGCAGGAGGTCTCGCAATACGGTGCCCTCATCGCAGTGGAGCGCGAGATCACTGCGTCGCTCCGGGCGCTCCTCGGTGTCTGGGCGTTCCAACACCTCGTGGAGGTCCCGGAGCTGGATCGCCTGCTCACCGGAGTAAACCTTGCCGAGGCGGCCGTCCGGATCAATGCCAAAACGGATATCCGGTTCCCCGCGGCGGGCGAAGAGTTTCAGGCCATCGGCTTCACCCACCCACTCGAAATCCGTCGAACCCAGGGGCCGGGCGATTGTTCCGGCGGTGAGCACGCCGGTGGGATCGGCATGTTCCACAAAGTTGGCGACGTACTCGGTCCGGGGGTTGACGAGAATCTCTTCGGGAGTACCGATCTGGACGATTTCACCATCATCCATGATTGCGATGTGATCGCCGATACGCATCGCCTCGTCCAGATCGTGAGTAATAAATAGTATGGTGCGCTGCAATTCATCCTGAATTCTCATCAGCTCCTGCTGCATGTTGACCTTGATCAGCGGATCCAGCGCTGAGAAGGGTTCGTCCATGAGCAGCACCTTCGCCTCCGTGGCCAGTCCGCGTGCCAGGCCGACGCGCTGCTGCATGCCCCCGGAGAGCTCGTGCGGATAGCTGTGGCTCCACTGTCCCAGGCCCACCAACTCGAGCACCTCCTGGCCGATGCGCTCGCTCTCCTTGCGCTCCCGACCCTGGATTTCAAGCCCATAGATGACGTTCGACAGCACAGTCCGGTGCGGAAACAGCGCAAAGTGCTGGAACACCATGCTCATGTCATGCTTGCGCAACTCACGCAATTCATTGGCGTCCATGCCAGTGATCTCGCGCTCGCCATGCTGCTCGTCGACCAGGTAGATTTTCCCGCTGGTGGGTTCGATGAGGCGATTGATACAACGAATCAGCGTCGACTTACCGCTGCCCGACAGGCCCATGATGCAGAAGACCTCACCCGGGCGAAGTTCGAAGCTGGCGTTACTGATGCCGAGCACATGCCCCGTTTGCGCCTGAATTTCGCTTTTCGTCTTGCCCTGCTCAACCAGGGGCAGCACCGACTCGGGGTCGGGACCGAATATCTTTGTGACACCCTCAGCCCGTATCACCGTTTTACCCTCCGCGCCTGATTCTCGTTTGTCGTTCGTAATCCGGAGGGGGAGCGAACTGGGCTGGCAATTGACCGGTCCCTCTTCTTTGCGGCGCAATCCGCAGCCTGACGGGGCTGTCAACTGCTGAACCATCGTCCCCCGCTCCGGTCAATGCTATTTGACGATAACGCGCAGGCCGGAGGCTTTCAAGGCGGCTACAGGCTGGACGCTCGCCCTAACAAGCGCTCATGACGCCGGGAAACCGTGGATGTGAACTGGGGCTTTGGGGAGGGCATGCTTCCCGAGCGTGCGCGGCGTGGGCACAATACGAGTGATGAATTGTCGACGCGGCAGAAGACGAGAAAATGGGATGAAAAAGGCACGAACAATCTGGATCGCAATCATCATGCTGTTCCTTCTCGCCGGTTGCGCGACGCAGGTGGACCGGGTCGGCCCCGATGAGGCGGACGACATCAGCGGCCGCTGGAATGATCGCGACTCACGGCTGGTCTCGGAAGAGATGGTGGACGACATGCTCCAGCGCGGATGGCTTGAACGCCACAACGCGCGGCGCGACAACAACCCCACTGTCATCGTGGGCGAAATCCGCAACCTCAGTGATGAGCACATCAGCACGAATACGTTCATCCGTGACATCGAGCGCGAGCTCATCAACTCCGGGCGGATTACTTTCGTTGCAGACAGTGGCGAGCGCGACGCCCTGCGCCGCGAGCGCGCCGACCAGGAGGCTCACGCGCTGGAGGACACCCGCAGCCTGGCAGGCATGGAACTCGGTGCCGACTACATGCTGACCGGTACGATCAACACCATCCGGGATGTGGAGGGGCGTACAGAGGTGGCCTACTATCAGGTCAATCTGGCGCTCACCAGCCTGACGGACAACACACGCGTTTGGGTCGGCCAGAAAGAGATCCGCAAGGTCATCCGGCGCGGTCTGTTCCGCTCCTGACGAGGGCGCCATGGCCGTGGGCCGGCTCGCGCAGGTCCTGCTGATTGGCGTGGTGTTGCTCCTTGGGGGCTGCGCCGGGCACCAGGTGCAGGACCGCATTGATGATCGACTCCGCGCCGGAGACACCAGCGGTGCCCTGGAAGTGGTGGAGCGGCTCGATTCCCGGCGCAATCAGGCGTTGTATTTGCTCAATCGCGGGATGCTGCTGCGCATGGACGGCCAGCTCGACGCCAGCGTGGAGGCCTTCGAGGACGCCAAGCGCCAGCTGGGCGCCCTCGAGCCTATCAGCATCTCCGAGACGGTGGCGGACTGGGCGCTGGCGGAGACAGCTGGCCAGTACGATAGCAACGTGCATGAACGCCTGTTCCTACATGTCACGCAGATGTTGAATTTCCTCGAGCTCGGGGATCTGCACGCCGCTCGGGTGGAGGCGCTGCAAATCGATCTTGGCCTGCGACGGGTCGATCCATCCGGGGGCGCAGCCCCGCACGGTGGCGACGCCTTCGCCCGTTACCTCAGCGGCATCGTCTTTGAAGCGAGTGGTGATCGCAGCGATGCCCTTATCGCTTATCGCCGGGCCGCTCAGCGCTACGAGGCGCTGGAGGCCCCAGTGCCGAGGGACTTGCAGGTCAGCTTGCTGCACATGCTCGACGCCCTGGATCAGACCGAAGAACGCGAGCGCTGGGCCGAGCGCTTTGGCATCGAGGCCGTGCGCGCACGCGGGGAGGGGACGGGGCAATTGGTCGTGGTCGTCCACAGTGGACTGGGGCCACGGCTTGGCGAATCCAGTGTGGCGGCGCAGGATCCACGTAGCGGTCAATTGTATCGCGTCTCGCTGCCCGCGGTGCGGGGGCGAGGCGATCCCAGCGCCGCCGTGACGCTTGCCGTAGCCGAGCGCGCTGTGGAGGGCGAGCGGGTTGAATCTGTGCATCACGCCCTTGAGCGCTGGGTGGGCGCGCAGATTCCATTGCTGACCGCTCGCGCCGTGAGCCGGAACGTCGTCCGGCACCAGGTAACGGGGCAGGTCAGGGACGAGAGCCGCGGCCTCGGCGCGCTGCTGAACGTCCTCGGTTTCCTGGTGGACTCAGCGGACACCCGCACCTGGCGCACGTTACCCGATAGCCTGTGGATGAGCCGAGCCGAGCTGGCGCCTGGAACCTATGAGCCAAAGCTGCATATCCGGCGACGTGCCGGGGGAGAACAGACGATCCAGCTGCAAGAGCCGGTGGAGATACTGGAGGGCGGGTTGACCGTGCGCAGTGTGTTTGTGCGTTAACGTAGCAGCTCTTGCTCCAGGGTGCGGCGAAAATTGAGCAGGTGACGCGTGTTGGCCGCCAGGTCAGCTCGGCCCATGCGCGAGTGTGAGCGGAAGTACACGGTGCTCAGATCAGGCTCCGCCGCACGCGCTTGAATATAAATGTCATCCTGGAACCGCAGCACCGGCGTCGTGGCGACAGCCTGTAGCGTGAGCGTATCAGCGTCGGCGTGCAGGATCTCCCAGCCCAACTCATCCACTGCCCGTTTCGCCGCCTGCCATGTTGCTTCGGGACTGGCTGCGTACAATCGTGGTCGCAGTTCGGGCCGTGCAGCATACACTCGGGTCTCGACGCTGTTCGTGGTGAGGTAGATGCCGAACCGGATCACCGGGCCGGGCGCATCGAACATCGGTGGCCAGTTCCTCACGATGGTGCCGAGGACCAGCAACAGGGCGAGCAGCGTGATCGCCAGCAGTAGCTTGATGGTCGCACCCAGTGCCTTCACGCCGCCTCCCCTGCGCTACAAGCCGTTGCTCTCGCCGAGCCTGCGGGCACACGGCTACCAGGGTATGGCCGTACGGTCCTGATAGAAACCGCCATTGGGGCCGTCGTCACCCAGGGTTGCCAGCCAAGTAATACCGCGAACGGCTTCCGCGACTGGCCGGGGAGCGTTGCGGCCACCCATGCGGGTTCGCACCCAGCCCGGGCTGACCGCATTGATGAGGATGTTCTCGCCCTCAACCTCCGCTGCCAGGATGCGGGTCAGTGCATTCAACGCTGTCTTTGACAGCCGGTAAGCGGCGAAGGAGCCACGCATCTCGGAGAGTTGCGCCAGGCCCGACGACACATTGACGATGCGCCCAAAACCGTTGCGGCGCATCAGTGGGACAGCGAGCTGACAGAGCCGCAGAGGGCCGTAGAGATTGGTCTCCATGCTCTGGCGCACCTGGTCGAGCTGCGTGCCGAACACACTGGCACGCTGGGGCTGATCCGGCGATCCGTCGGGCATGATTCCGGCATTGTTGATCAGGGTGTCCACGCGCTGGTAGTGCTCCTCCAGAAAGCCGAACAATCGTTGCCGGCTGTCTTCGCGGTCCACATCCAACGGATGGTAGACCACTCTGAGGCCTTCGCTTTGCAGTTTATCCGCTGCCGCCTTGCCCGTAATCCCGTCGCGACTGGTGAGCACGACCTCGTGCCCCAGCCACCCGAGCTGACGCGCGGTTTCAAAACCAATGCCGCGGTTTGCACCGGTAATCAGCGTGACGATCCGGGTTTCGCTCATGGCGTCCACCATCTCCTGAGTTGGTCGCGCTCATGCACCCGGGATCCCTCGGTCACGAAGATAGTACTGATCAAGGACCTTGAGGTGTTCGTCCAGTTCGAACACCAGCGGTTGGCCTGTGGGGACTTCAACGCTGGTGATTGCCTCGTCGCTGATGCCCTGCAGGTGTTTGATCAGCGCCCGCAGGCTGTTGCCATGGGCAGCAATGAGCACGGTTTTCCGGCGCTTCAATGTCGGTGCGATGTCCGATTCCCAGTAGGGCAGCACGCGCTGAAGGGTGGATTCCAGGGACTCGGTAGCCGGGAGCTGTTGCGCTGATAAGCCAGCGTAGCGCGGATCGAAGCGCGGGTGACGGTCGTCGGAGGCGTCCAGCGCCGGGGGCGGGGTGGCGTAGCTGCGCCGCCAGATGTGCACCTGTTCCTCACCGTACCGCGCCGCGGTTTCGGCCTTGTTGAGGCCGGTTAACGCACCATAGTGCCGTTCGTTGAGGCGCCAGTCCTTGATCACGGGGATCCACATGGCGTCGAGCGCATCCAGGGCGATCCACAGGGTGCGGATGGCGCGTTTCAGGACAGAGGTGTAGGCGAGGTCAAACCGATATCCATGGGTGCGAAGCAGTTCGCCCGCCGCGTGGGCTTCCTCGCGGCCCTGCTCGGTCAAGTCCACGTCGTACCAGCCGGTAAACCGGTTCTCCAGGTTCCAGACACTCTGTCCGTGCCGAAGCATGACCAAGCGTTGCATGAAAGGCTCCCCGCGGTCCCGAAAGACCCGAGATTCTACCAGCCTTAGACGGGAGATGAAGGGCTGGCGCGCGCAACATAGTGCCCCTTGAAGCGGGCGCAAACGGTGTTGTTCGCCTCAAGGTCCAGGGTCAGGTCAAGGCGGGCGGTTCCGCCCTCGTCGCGGGCCGTGCGCAGGCCCGCGAGCTGGGCGTCGGTGATTGCGGCACGAACGGTGATGTCGGCGCTTGCCGGGCGCAGGTAGCGGATTTCAGCCTTGCCCAGGACGAGTTCCGCCTGCCAATGGGCCGCCTCTGCCCAGCGGCGCAGGAGCGCCCAGCCGGCCAGGCTGGCGAGTGCGTGCTGGCTGCCGGCAAACACGGTGCCGGCATGGTTGTGATTGGCATGCAGCGGCGCTGCCAGGGTGACCGAGCGGTGGTCGGCGTGGGTGACCCGGATGCCCATCGCGCTGCTGATCGGAATTTGTTCGTGTAGGAGTGCCTGCAGTTCCGATGGGCTCATCATGGAGCGACCTCAGTGCACCTTCCGCCATACCGTCGATACGTTACCATGAGCACCCTGTGCGTTGCAGATAATGACGCGAACGTGTGCATCGCCATACGAGTGAGTAGGGAGTCCAAGGTGGCAGCAGAGATTGAACGCAAGTTCCTGGTGTTGGGGGACGGATGGCGTAAAGAGGCGCATCGCTCCGAGTTGCTGCGCCAAGGGTATTTGGTCGGGTCGGAACGGGCATCGATTCGGGTCCGGATGAGCGATGACCGCGCCTGGCTCAACATCAAAAGCGCGACGCTCGGCATCTCCCGCCGCGAGTACGAATATCCCATTCCGTGGCAAGACGCGAGGGAAATACTTGATAACCTGTGTGCGGGGCCACTCATCGAGAAGACGCGGCATTTCGTCAACCACGGTGACCACCTCTGGGAGATTGACGAGTTCCTCGGTGATAATGCCGGTTTGGTGGTCGCTGAGGTCGAGCTGGACCATCCCGATGAAGCCTACGCATCTCCTGACTGGCTGGGCGAGGAAGTCTCCGACGATCCCCGCTACTACAACGTCAGCCTCGTGCGCCATCCGTTCCGGGACTGGTCGTGAGCGGCCCTGTGCAACCCTGGCTTCGGGTCTTCCTCGACCGCCAGGAAGTCGAGCTGCGGCGGGGCGAGGAAATCTGCCGTTACCCGGCGTCCACTGCGGCCAACGGGCCTGGGGAACAGGATGGCTCCTTCTGCACCCCGCGCGGCTGGCATGTGATCCGCGCGCGCATCGGAGCCGGCGTGCCGGTCGGTGGCGTATTCAAGGCGCGTCGGTGGACCGGGGAAGTCTGCACGCCGGAGGTCTATGCCGCGCAGCCACACCGGGACTGGATTCTCACCCGTATTCTCTGGCTTTGCGGCCGGGAGCCGGGCCGCAATCGCTTCGGTGCCGTGGACACGATGCGCCGCTACATCTACTTCCATGGCTGCCCCGACGCGGTTGCCTTGGGTCAGCCTGGGTCGAAAGGGTGTATTCGCATGCGAAACAAAGACATATTAAACCTTTTTGACAAGGTACATGCAGGTACTGCGGTCTGGCTCGGCGATAGCATCCGGGCCCCGCACGCGCCTGATCCGGCACTATTTCCTGACAAGGAACGGGCATGATGCCCGGCGCATTGATGATCGGGTTGCGCGGCACGGAGCTCACCCTGAAGGAGCGAGAGCTGTTGGCGCACCCGCGCGTCGTCGGTGTGATCCTGTTTCCACGCAACTTCGATAACCTCAAGCAGCTCAGGGCCTTGGTTTCCGCAGTTCACACCCATCGGAATCCGCCGCTCCTCGTCGCGGTGGATCAGGAGGGCGGTCGCGTTCAACGCTTCGGTGAGCCGTTCACGACGCTGCCCGCGGCGCGGTTGCTCGGGTCGCTCTACGATCGAGACCCCGCGCAGGGGCAACGCACCGCGGAGCAACTCGCGTGGCTGATGGCGGCGGAGTTACGCACTGTTGGCGTGGATCTCAGCTTTGCGCCGGTGCTCGACCTTGACCGGGGTTGCAGCGCAGTCATCGGCAATCGCGCCCTGCACTCTGATCCCGACGCAGTTGGGCAGCTGGGCACGGCCTGGGCGCGGGGCATGCGCGCCGCGGGCATGGCCGTCACGGGTAAGCATTTCCCCGGGCACGGCGGAGTGACAGCGGACTCTCATGTCGAGCTGCCCGTGGATGGGCGTCCCGTGCTTGAGCTGCGAGGGCAGGACATGGTGCCGTTCGAGCGGCTGATTGCCGAGAACATGGCCGATGCCGTAATGACCGCTCATGTGGTCTATCGCGATTTGGACGATCAACCCGCAAGCTTCTCCTACCCCTGGATCCAGCGCATCCTGCGCCAGGAACTGGGTTTCCAGGGTGTTGTCGTGGGAGACGACCTCGGCATGGAAGGCGCGGCGAGCGCAGGGGATTACGCACAGCGGGCACAATCCGCAGCCGCGTCTGGTTGTGACTTGATCATGCTCTGCAATGCGTTCGACGCCACGGATTCCGTGCTCGATGCCCTCGGGCGCCAAGTCCACGACGCCACCGAGGCGCGGCTGGCCGCATTGCGTCCAGGACCCGCTCCGGCGCGGGACCTGCAGGCTCTGCGGCGAACCGAGCGCTGGCTCGCTGCCCGCGAGGCCCTGGATCGGCTTCCCAGGGGGATCGACTGACTGCACCGGCCGGGCCAGGGCACTCCCGGGCACTTCGCCTGTCTCATGGGAAGAGCGAGGACCGAGGGCGGGGCATAGGCATCCGCCCCAAAGGCCGGCGCCCGCAAGGTTCATTGCGGCTTGCGGCGCGCGGGGGACTCAATGGCTCATGAATGGATGACATCAATGCAGCAGACCGTCCGCGAAGCACCCTATGCCGATTTGGGGCCGGGAACTGTCCTGGATGCGGTGGAATCCCTTGGGCTTCAATGTGACGGGCGGTTACTACCGCTGAACAGCTACGAGAATCGTGTCTACCAGATCGGCCTTGAAGAGCGAGCGCCCGTGATTGGAAAGTTCTACCGAGAGGGGCGCTGGAGCGATGAGGCGATTCTGGAAGAGCACACCTTCACCGCGGAACTCCACGAGCACGAGATCCCCGTCGTGGCGCCACTTGCGTTCGGCGGCACGACGCTGCACACCTACAACGGCTACCGCTTCGCGCTGTTCCCGCGCCAGGGCGGGCGCCTACCGGACCTGGACAACCCGGAGGCACGACGGTGGTTGGGCCGTTTCCTCGGCCGATTACACCTGGTGGGGGAAATCCAACCTTTTGTGGCGCGGCCGACGCTAACGGTGGCACGCCTCGGCCACGAGCCCGTGCGGTACATTGTTGATCACGGGCTGCTGCCGTCCAGTCTCGAGACGGCCTATACCAGCCTGGCGGCGGACGTGTTGGAGCGTATCGAAGCCGCGTTCGCTCGTGCCGGTCGGTATCAGCCAATCCGCGTGCACGGCGACTGCCATCCCGGCAATATTCTGTGGACGGACGATGGCCCGCATTTCGTCGACCTCGACGATGCCATGAACGGCCCCGCCATCCAGGACCTGTGGATGCTGCTCTCCGGTGAGCGTGTCGAGATGACGCGGCAACTCGATGAGATCCTGGAGGGTTACGAGGATTTCTACTCACTGGACCCGCGCCAGTTGCACCTGCTTGAACCCCTGAGGACGCTGCGAATGATCCATTTCTCGTACTGGCTGGCCCTGCGCTGGAACGATCCAGCGTTTCCCCCCGCGTTTCCATGGTTTGCCAGCGAGCGCTACTGGGAGGAACAAGTGCTGGCATTACGCGAGCAGGCAGCGCTTCTGGACGAAGCGCCACTACAATTGTGACTGTCTCGGGCGCCCGCATGCAGCTGACCGCCGGCACCAGCCAGCCCACGGCTCGACGCCTAATGGGTGGGATGTGGCTGATGCTCGTGATGGTGTTGCTGCCGGTCTCGGCGCAGGCAGCCGTGACCGTTGAGATCCGTGGCGTGGAGGGTGAATTGGCGGATAACATCCGCAACCACGTCGGAACGCCGGCGAGCAGTGATCCGCTGGTCGTCCGGCGTTTCGCCGGGCGTGTCAACCAGCGGGCACTTGAGGCGTTACAGGCCTTGGGGCACTACGAAGCAGAGGTCCAGGTGGATACGCGCCGCGACGGGGACAGCCGTAAGATTGTCATCGAGGTCGACCCAGGGCCGCCGGTGGTGCTGAGCAAGGTGGATGTCCGCTTCTCGGGCGATGCCGCGAACGACCAAGCCTTCCAGCGCCTGCTCGAGCGCATGCCACTGCGCGAGGGGGATACGCTCCATCACGGCCGCTACTCGTCCACCAAGCGCAACATCGAGAATCTGGCATTGACTCGGGGTTACTTCGACGGACGGTTTGAGCGGGCACGGGTGAACGTCAACATCCGTGAACAGCGCGCCGAGGTCATCCTGCACTACGCCGCTGGCGAGCGCTACCGTTTCGGTGATGTTGAGTTCTCCGATAAAACCCTCTCGGAGGATCTGCTGCACCGACTGGTCCCGTTCGACACCGATGACTATTATCACTCCGATGGGATTGCCGCTTTGAACCGCAACCTGCTCAACAGCGATTATTTCCGGGATGTCCGGGTGCGTACGCGCGAGGACAGGGCCGAGGATAAGCGCATGCCGGTGGCGGCGAACGTGCGCATGAGCCGGCGCAACCGGGTCGGCGTCGGGGTCGGCTTTGCAACGGATGTCGGGCCCCGGCTGCGGCTGGATTGGCGTAGGCCCTGGGTCAATGCCGACGGCCACAGCGTGGCGTCCGAGGCCGAACTCTCGGAAGTGCGTCAGTCGGTCAGCAGCACCTACAGCATTCCCCTGACACCCCCATTGGATCACAAGCTGCAATTTCAGGGCGGCTGGCAACGCGAGGAAATCGAGGATACGGAGGCGGAGAAGCTCACGGCCGCGATTCAACGCCAGCGCCTGCTGACCAAAGGCTGGACCCAGACCCTGTTCCTGCGCTGGGAACGTGAGAAGTTCGTGCAGGCCAGCGACCGGGGGGAGACCACGTTGACACTCCCCGGCATGAGCTTGGCCCGCACCCGCAGCCGCGGTGGCATCGACCCCAACTGGGGCGATCGTCAGTTCGCTTCTGTGGCGGTGACCGACCCGGAATTGGGTTCGGATATCCGGCTGTCCCACATTCGCCTGGGCACGAAATGGCTGCGCACCTTTGCGCGCCACCGCGTCGTGGCACGCCTCGATGGGGGTGCGGTAATCACCGATGACTTCAGCCGCACCCCGCCGTCCCTGCGGTTTTTCACGGGGGGGGACCAGAGCGTGCGCGGCTTCAGCTACCAGTCGCTTGCACCCCGCGACGACAACGATGAACTCCTCGGCGGGCGGTACCTGGCGGTCGGCAGTATTGAGTACGGCTACCGTTTTCTGGAACGTTGGACCGCAGCGACCTTTTATGATGTCGGCAATGCCTTCAATGACCTGGATGAGGGCTTTCGCGAAGGGGCCGGGGTCGGGGTTCGCTGGGCCTCGCCTGTGGGGCCGATCCGCCTGGATCTGGCCTGGGGAATCAGCGAGCCGGACAACCCGTTCCGGATACACTTCTCGATGGGGCCGGAGATATGAAGTCGCTGTTGCTTTGGTTCACGGCAACCCTGCGCTGGGTCGGGCGGCAGCTTCGTCGCGTCTCGCGGCTGCTGTATATCGTCCTGGTGACATTGATTGTTGGTGTGCTGTGGCTGGTGATGACCACGAGCGGTGCACAGTGGCTCGCGGAGCGGGCCATGGCCGAGGAGGAGCGCCTTGAGCTGCGCGTTACCGGCGGCAGCCTCTGGAACGGGCTGGAAATCCAGCAATTGAGCTGGCGCGACACTGGCGTGGATGTCGGCGTGCGCCAGGCCGAGCTGCGGTGGAATCACCTGTGCCTGCTGCAGCGGCGCGTCTGTCTGGATTTGGCCGCGGTGCGCGGCGTGGACGTGCGCGTGGATACGGACGCCTTGCCGGACCCAGAGGAGGATGACGTCGAAGCGGCAGCCGAGCAGGGCGATCCCTTCCCCTTGCCGATCGATCTTTCCTTCCCGGATATCCGGATCCAGAAAGTCGATGCCACGGTGGACGACCACCGGGTGCGCTGGAGTGAGCTGCGCATGGGTGGTGAACTCACGGGCTCGACCCTGCGGGTGCGTCAGTTCAACTGGGAGACCATCCTCGTGGAACTGGCGGAGCAGGAAGACGAGCTCGTCACGGCAGAGGAGGCCGATGATGATGCTCCGGGGTTGCTCGAGACGGGCTGGGAACCGCTGGACTTACCGGAAGTGCAACTGCCGCTCAAAGTTGTGGTCGAGGACCTGCGTCTCCATGATCTCCGGGTCGTTCAGGGCGAAGAGCTGTTCGCCGTGCAGCGCTTCAGTATTGCCGGCGGGCTGCGCGGAACCGACTTGGTGCTCACCCACCTGGAGGCGGTGCACAAGCACGGCCAACTGCTTGCCGACGGGACGATCAAGCTGGAGGACGACTGGCCGCTGGATCTGGATGTCCACCTCGATGCCCGAGAGTTACCGGAGATCGGTGATCTGGAGTTGCGCGCTCAGCTCTGGAACAGCATCGGTGATCTCGAATTCGCCGCCGACGCACAGGGCCTCGCTGAGGTCCATATACGTGGTGCGGCGGCACCGGGGAAGAAGGACCTTCCCATGCGCCTGGAAGGCAATTGGGATGCACTGCAATGGCCGCTGGAGACGGGCGAACTGGTGGTCTCTCGAGGTGGCAAGCTGCACCTGGAGGGCGACCTGAGCGATTATGAATTGGCGCTCGAGACGGACCTCAGCGGTCAGGATATCCCGCCGGGGCACTGGGAGTTGCTTGCCCATGGCGATCTGGCACACGTGCGTGTCGAGCGACTACGTGGCGAGATTCTGGAAGGCAGTCTCGAGATCAGCGGGCAGGCGCAGTGGCATCCGCAGATTGCGTGGCAAGCCGATGCACGGTTGGAAGGGCTCGCCCCGGACACCCTGTATGCCGAAGCGCCAACGCGTGTCACTGGTGGTCTGAGCACATCTGGACAGCTCGTTGACGGGGATCTGG
>NZ_SKOG01000009.1 GCF_007120195.1 Aquisalimonas sp. | reverse complement strand
TTACTCACCCGTCCGCCGCTCGTCAGCACCCCGAAGGGCCTGTTACCGCTCGACTTGCATGTGTTAGGCATGCCGCCAGCGTTCAATCTGAGCCAGGATCAAACTCTTCAGTTTAATCACAGAACCACTCGAAAGTGGCTTATTTCGGCTCGGTCACAAAAAACTCAAGGCACTTGAGCTCTTGCACCGAAGATCTTTCGCATCTTCGCCATGGTGCAAGCGCCCACACAAACCATCTGATCCGAATTTTTAAAGAGCGCGCCGCGCAGCGTCGCTGACGCGGGACACACATTATATAGCGTCGTGTGTTCCTGTCAACCGTCCTGGTTGGCGGTGCCGCCTGTTTGGCGGGTCGCGCATTATAGCGCTTGCGAACACGAGGTCAACCCTTCGTGTTGCCCTGACCGCGCGGTTTGTCGCGCCTTCAGGGACTGCGCATTCTACAGCCTCGCGACGGTCCGTCAACACCTTTTTCGGTGGATCTCCGCAGCGGTTGCGCGGTGCGGCTGTCGCGGCCGGCGGCCTTGATGCAGCATTGCCGCGTCGAGGTGTGGCCCTGTGCTCTGCCGGCCCGATAGAGCTGCGATGGCTCGCCAAGAGGCGCGTATTGTAGGCGCGAAACACTGGCCATCAAACGCTTTCTCCGGTAACGGTCACACGCGCAAATCGCCGCTTGCCCACCTGCAGCACGTACACACCCCCGGCGGCGACCGTACGGGAGGGATCCTCGACGCGCTCACCGTCAATGCGCACCGCCCCCTGACGCACCATGCGCTGACCATCGCTACTGGAAGCCACCAGGCCGCAGAGCCGCAATAGCGTCGCAATCGGCACGGTTCCCCCGCGGGCGGCAACGGTCTCCTCGGGCATGTCTTCCGGGGTGGCGCCACGCTGGAAGCGCGCCAGGAAGTTTTCCCGTGCGCGCACCCCGGCAGCGCGATCGTGAAAACGTTCCACCAGTTCTTCCGCGAGCAGGAACTTGATATCGCGCGGATTGCGCCCCTCAGCCGCTTCCTTGCGCAACTGGTCGCGTTCGGCCACCGGGCGCAGGCTCAGGAGATCAAAGTACCGCCACATCAGTTCATCGGAAATCGACATGAGCTTACCGAACATTTCGTCGGCCGGCTCCTGGATGCCGACATAGTTGTCCAGGGACTTGGACATCTTCTGCACGCCGTCCAGGCCTTCCAGCAGGGGGACAGTGATGACGACCTGAGGCCGCTGTCCATAGGCGTGCTGGAGCTGACGCCCTACCAGCAGGTTGAACTTCTGATCCGTTCCTCCCAGTTCCACGTCCGCTTTTAGTTCCACCGAGTCGTACCCTTGGATCAGCGGATAGAGGAACTCGTGGATGGCGATGGACTGGCCTGCGTGATAGCGCTTGTGAAAGTCATCGCGCTCGAGCATGCGTGCGACAGTTTGGCGCGCGGCAAGCCGGATCATGTCCGTGGCGCTGAAGGCATTCATCCAGCTGGAGTTGAACACGACATGGGTGCGTTCGCGGTCGAGAATGCGGAACACCTGCTCTTCGTAGGTGCGGGCGTTGTCGGCGACCTCCTCGGCGCTCAGCGGTTTACGGGTCACGTTCTTGCCCGACGGATCGCCGATCATGCCGGTGAAATCGCCGATCAAAAAGTAGAGGTCATGGCCAAGGTCCTGAAATTGCCGCAGCTTGTTGATGAGCACGGTGTGCCCGAGATGCAGATCCGGCGCGGTGGGGTCGAAACCTGCCTTGATCCGCAACGGGCGTCCGGCCTGCAGGCGCTCGCGCAGCTCTGCATCCACCAGGATCTCGTCCGTTCCCCGGCGCAGTTCAGCCAGGGCTTCGTCCACGTCAACCATGCCGTCATCTCCTGGGTGTTGAAGGAACGCTTGGCGATGCCGTGGAGGACCAGCATTCCCCGCGCGGCGCGATTCTACCAGCATGCGTTCAAAGGTCATCGCATGGTGGACGCAGCCAAACCAAAACTGGCCCACCCCCGCGACCAATGCACGTACTATGGTGCAACAAACGGTGCCAGCGACGGGAGGAGGTGACGTGTCCGAGGGTCTGTACGTTGGTCTGATGACCGGAACCAGCATGGACGGAATCGACGCCGCTCTGCTGGATACCGCCGATAAGCGCCTCCGGCTTCGCGCCGCCCATTCGGTACGTCATGATTCAGAGCTGCGCAGACGGCTGCTCGCGGTGGACGCGGCCACCCCACTTGGCGAGATCATTGCGCTGGATGCGCAGGTCGGTCGCGCGCTGGCGGAAACCACCCTGGCGCTGCTGGACAAGGCGGGCGTCAGCCGCGGCGATGTCCATGCCATCGGCAGTCACGGCCAGACCGTCTGGCACGACCCGGACACCCCCCGTCCGACAACACTCCAGATCGGCGACCCGACCCGCATTGCCCAGGCGACCGGCATCACAGTGGTGGCGGACTTCCGCCGTCGGGATCTGGCGGCGGGTGGCCAGGGTGCGCCATTGGCGCCGGCCTTTCACCACGCCTTTTTCGCCAGCCGCGACGAGCACCGTGTGGTGGTTAACATCGGCGGCATGGCCAATCTCACCCATCTGCCGGCTCAGGGTGAGCCCGCGCGGGTCGTTGGGTTCGATACCGGCCCGGGTAACGTGCTGCTGGACCTCTGGCATGGCAGGCACCGGGGCGGCCCTTGCGATGCACAGGGGCAATGGGCGGCGTCCGGCCGTGTGGATCCGGTGCTGCTGGCGCGTTTCCTGGACGATCCCTACTTCCGCAGACCACCGCCTAAAAGCACGGGGCGTGATTATTTCAATATGCAGTGGCTGGAGCGTGCCGGGGTGTCGAATCATGTCCCGTCGGCGGTTCAGGCGACGCTGGCGCAGCTCACCGCGGTCAGCATCGCCGATGCGGTGCAAGGGAGCATACCGGGGGCCACTCGGGTTTTGGTGTGCGGCGGCGGCGCCCATAATCGCGATCTCATGGGGCGTCTTGCCGCGGCGCTACCAACAATGACGGTGGAGGATACGGGATCCGCAGGCATTGCTCCGGACTGGGTAGAGGCCGCGGGATTCGCCTGGCTCGCTCGGGAGGCTTTGGCAGGGCGGGCCACCAACATCCCCGCGGTGACCGGCGCCAGCGGCCCCGTTCCCATGGGAGCCATCTACCCGGGTGCGGCGCGGTGAGGTTTGCTGACCTCTGGCGGGGTCGGACGAGCGCCATGGCGGTCGCGGCAGGGCGGGGTGGTGCGCAAAAACGACGCCAGCAGGCCGGACGACGAATCAAACGCCGAACGACGAGCCGCAGCCACAGGTGGTCGTCGCGTTCGGGTTGCGGATCACAAACTGTGCGCCCTGGATCCCCTCGACGTAGTCGATCTCTGCGCCCAGTAGGTACTGTGCGCTCATGGGATCCACCAACAGGGTCACGCCGTTTTTCTCCATGGCGGCATCGCCGTCTTCGACGTTTTCGTCAAACATAAACCCGTACTGGAATCCGGAGCAGCCACCACCTGCAATGTAGACACGCAGCTTGAGCGAGTCGTTGTTCTCCTCGTCGAGCAATTCCCGCACCTTGTCTGCCGCGCTGTCGGTGAACACCAGTGGGGCTTCCTGCTCAAGTGCGGCTTCGGCCATGACTCAACTCTCCGGTGAAGCAAATTGGACTTAGATCATTTTGCGCTGCAAACGGGCAACCGTCAAATTGCGGGATCGCTGTCACGGCAGCACGGCAACGCCCTCCAGCCCAGCTGTCTCGGGCAGACCGCACATGAGGTTCATGTTCTGCACCGCCTGGCTGGCCGCCCCCTTGGTGAGGTTGTCGATCACCGATAGGACGATCGCGGTGCGCCCGTCCTGGGGCGGGTGCACCGCGATCCGGCACAGATTCGTACCCCGCACGGTCCGGGTCTCGGGATGGCTGCCGGCCGGAAGAACATCGACAAAAGGCTCGCCTGCGTAGCGCTCCTCGTAGAGTGCCTGAAGGTCGGTGGCTTCGTCGCGCAGCGGCGCATACAGGCTTGCCTGCATGCCGCGCGTCATTGGCACCAAGTGTGGCAGGAATGTCAGGCCCACGGGCCTGCGAACCATGGCTTCCAGGGTCTGGCGAATTTCAGGAAGATGGCGGTGACCCGCGGCCCCATAGGCGCGAAAGTTCTCGTTGGCCTCACTGAACAGTGTCGGCACCTGTGCCTGGCGCCCGGCACCGGAGACGCCGGACTTGCAGTCTGCGACCAGTGCGTCCGCATCGACAAGGCCCGACTCCAGCAGTGGCATCCACCCCAAGGCCACCGCGGTCGGGTAGCAGCCGGGATTCGCCACCAACCGTGCCTCCCGAATGGCGGTGCGATAGATCTCCGGCAATCCGTAGGCGGCGACTTCGAGCAGCTCGGGACAGGCATGGGGGATGCCGTACCAGGACTCGAACGCGTTCACATCGCGCAGGCGGAAGTCTGCACCGAGATCCACGACACGGGTGCCATTGGCCAGGAGATCCGGCACCATACCCATGGAGGTCCCATTGGGTGTTGCGAAGAAGACCAAATCACAGCTTGCAAGCTCAGCCACATCCGGCTCGCGGAAGCTGAGCTCCACGTGCCCACGCAAGCCGGGGAACATGGCATCGACGCGTGATCCCGCATTGCCGCGCGAGGTAATCGTGTGCAGGTCCACGTGCGGATGCCCAGCGAGCAGCCGCAGCAATTCGGCGCCGGTGTACCCTGTGCCGCCAACAATGCCTATCGTGACCATATTGAACTCCGCTTTGCCTCCGCCGCCCCCGCCATCGAACCATTCGCAGCCACGGTGGTGCCTGCCTGGGTCCGGATTCTACCCCGCTGTGTCGCAAACGGCCAACGAGGCACCTGCGGACCATGCCGGAGCGCCAAGCTGCCAGTAGCCCGTGATGCGCGCCCAGCTGTAGAATGCGGTTTTCGCTGTTCCCGATGCAGGAGCACCTCAATGGCGACGCGCAAGGACATCTTGATCGGCCTTCTGGTCGTGCTGGTTATCGCCTCCGCCGGCGTGGCCTGGGTGGCCCCCTGGCAAGGCGAACGGGCCCCGGAGGTGCATTTCGAAACCCTTGATGGCGAACGTTTTGCGCTCGATGAGCTTCAGGGCCACCCCACAATTGTCGCGTTTTGGGCCACAACCTGCACGATCTGTGTCCAGGAAATCCCGCATTTCAAGGCGCTCTACGAAGAGCTTTATCCCGAGGGACTGGAGTTGATCGCCGTGGCCATGGAATACGATCCGGAAGACCAAGTGCGCGCTATGGCCAAGGAGCGGGAGATGCCCTACCGCGTGGTGCTGGACCGCGACGGCAGCATTGCCCGGGCATTCGGTGACATCCGGCTGACCCCGACCACCTTCCTGATCGGTCCGAACGGCGAGATCCTGCAACAGCGCCTCGGGATGGTGGACACAGACAAGATGCGCGAGCGCCTCACGGGGCTGCTACCGGGGGAGCAGGTCGCCTTGTTCGAGGATGACCGGCGGGGCTGACGTGGGGTATCTCTGGATCAAGGCCTTCCACCTGATCTCGGTGGTCACCTGGTTTGCAGCGATTTTCTATCTGCCGCGGCTTTTCGTCTATCACGCCATGGCCGACGATGCGATTGGACGCGAGCGCTTCAAGGTCATGGAGCGCAAGCTCTATCGCGGCATCATGACGCCCAGCGCGGTCGTGGCGATCGGCCTCGGGCTGTGGCTACTGGCGCTCAACCCGGTCTGGTTGAGCCAGGGCTGGATGCACGCCAAGCTGGCGCTTGTGGTCGTGCTGGTGGGCTATCACGTCTGGTGCGGACGCTTGCTGCGCGCCTTCCGGGAGGATCGCAACACACGCAGTCACACGTGGTATCGCGTGTTTAACGAGGTGCCGGTGCTGCTGCTCGTTGCGGTCGTTGTCCTGGCGGTGGTCAAGCCGTTCTAAAATTGGCAACGCTGCGCACCTGGGGCGCAAGCCATCCAAGTGGTGAATTACTACGGCGCCGCCCAATCCTCCCGGTGTCCTCCTTCGTGGAGCGAGCGACGCCTAAAACGCAGAGGCGGCTGCTCGTGGCAACCGATACCCGTGAGGCCGCGGCCGCCTACATTTGCGACTGCTGGTAATTCTCGAGACCGAGGCGGTCGATCAGCCCGAGCTGGGTCTCCAGGTAGTCCAGGTGCTCTTCCTCATCGGCGAGGATCTGCTCAAGCAGATCCCGGGTGCCGTAGTCCGCCACGGATTCGGCGTGGGCGATCGCATCGCGCAGATCCGGGCAAGCGCGCTGCTCCAGCTTGAGATCGCACTCCAGCACTTCGCGCACGTTCTCACCGATGAGCAGCTTCCCCAGATCCTGCAAGTTCGGCATTCCCTCGAGAAACAGAATGCGGTCAATCAGCTTGTCCGCGTGCTGCATCTCCTCAATGGACTCCTTGTACTCCTTCGCCCCCAACGTCTCCAGACCCCAGTCATTGAGCATCCGCGAATGCAGGAAATACTGATTGATCGCGGTCAGTTCGTTGTAGAGAATCTTATTGAGATACTCGATGATCTTAGCGTCACCCTTCATGCAGCGGCTCCCGTCTGGCTGGTGGTAGGCACGATCGCGTGGCTGATACGCACGCGCATTAGTGTAATACAAGGAATGAACTGACGTGGAGTGCCCTGGGCCCGCATTCAGGCATCGGCGACCGAGGTCACGGTGGTGGGATCAGGCAGATTGCCGCGCCCTGGCAGGCTCCATGGCAGGCAGGTCGATATAAACGGCCGTGGCGCTGATACTGGCGCAGGCTTCAGTGAGGATTTCCCGGGCTTCCGGGCCGCAGCGTCCGCAGCTGCTGCAAACACCCAAGTGCAGGCGCAGCTCCCGCATGGTGCGGGCGCCATTGGCAACAGCTCGACGGATATCATGGTCTGTGATGGCGCGGCAAACGCAGATGTACATGACAGTTCTCCCGTTCCATGATTGCAGTCTGAATGCAAATGCGACTGATTGTCAATTAGAACTGGGAGGTTTTGATCATGGAGCGAAGCGTTACTTGCCGGCCCGCACCAGCCCACCGAGCCCGGCCTCATCCAGGGCGCGATTGAGGCGACGGCGTACATCGGCGGGATTCTCGAGGGTCAGGGCCTCCTCCAGCAGCGAGGCCGCCTGCTGGCGTGTGAAGTTACGGATCACCCACTTCACCTTGAGCAGACTGGAGACACTCATGCTCAGCGCCTGGACACCAAGGCCGAGCAGCAGGATGGCCGAGGCCGGGTCACCCGCCATGGCACCGCAGACGCTGACGGGGCACGCGTTGCGCTCGCCCGCCTCCACCACTTTGCGCACCGCCTGTAATACGGCCGGATGCAGCTCGTCGTACAGCCCGGCCACGCGGGCGTTGTTGCGGTCCACGGCCAGGAGGTACTGGGTCAGGTCATTGCTGCCGATGGACAGGAAATCCACGCGCCGCGCGAGGCTGTCCGCCTGGTAGACCGCCGAGGGCACCTCGACCATCACGCCGAGTTGCGGCATGGTGACTTCCACACCCTCTTCTTCCAGTTCCTCGCGCGCGCGATCGATGAGGACACGCGTCTCGTCGACTTCCTGCACGCGGCTGATCATGGGCAACAGAATCCGCAGGTTGCCGCAATCGACGTTGGCGCGCAGCATTGCCCGCAGCTGGGTGAGAAAGATCTCCGGGTGGTCCAGGACCAGGCGAATCCCCCGCCAGCCCAGGAACGGGTTCTCCTCATGCACGGGGAAGTACGGCAGCGGCTTGTCGCCGCCCACATCCAGGGTCCGTAGCACAACCGGGCGTGGGACGAACGGCTCCAGCACCTGCCGGTAGACCACGGTCTGCTCATCCTCACCGGGGAAGCGCTCCCGGACCATAAAGGGGAATTCCGTGCGGTGCAGACCAATACCGTCGCAACCGCTCGCCAGCGACGAGGTGATATCGGACATCAGGCCCGTATTGGCGTACAAACCCATGGTGAACCCGCAGGGCGTCCGCGCGGGCTTGTCGCGCAGTGCCTGCAGCCCCTGGGAGAGCTCCACATCCTCGCGCAGCAGCCGGCGATACTCCTTGCGCACCTCCTTGTCCGGGTCGACATGAACACGACCGCTGTAACCGTCGACGATGAGTTCCTTGCCTTCCAGTCGGCCCACCGGGAGCTCGGCCACGCCCATGACCGCGGGAATGGTGAGCGCCCGGGCGAGTATGGCCACATGGGAGTTGCCTGACCCTCTGGCCGTCACGACGCCGAGCAGCCGCTCGGTGGGGATCTCCGCCAGCTGAGAGGCGCTGATCTCCTCGCCGACGAGAATCGTGCCCTCCGGGACCTGCCGCGTATCGCCGCTGTCCATCTGCAAACGCATGAGGATCCGCCGCCCGACATCGCGGATGTCACTGGCGCGCTCACGCAGGTACGGATCCTCCATTTCGTCGAATACGCTGACGTGCTGGGCGATGCTTTCACGCAGCGCGCCGCAAGCCCAGTTGCCTTCGCGGATGCGCTCGACGGTGCCTTCGACCAAGCTCTCGCTGTCGAGCATCTTCAGGTAGACATCGAACATCATGTGTTCGTCGGACGGGATTGCATCCGCCAGGCGGTTGGCGAGGTCCTGCACTTCCGCGCGCACGCCCTGCAGCGCCGCCTGGAATGCCTTGACCTCTGCCTCGACGTCGTGGACCGGCCGGTCGGGCACGGCGAACAGGTCTGCCGGCGAGTACGCCACCATGGCACGGCCAAAGGCCACCCCGGGCGCCCCCGGCACCCCTTCCAGTGCGCGTCGCGTGACCGGAAGCGGTGTGGGCAAACCGCCCGTGTTTTCGCCACCGGTGGCCTCACTGTGCGCAATGGCCCCGGAGAGCTGGGCGGCCATGGTGACGATAAAGGCCACCTCTTCCTCGCCGAACCGCCGCGTCGCCGACTGCTGGACGACCAATACCCCCAGGACGCGCCGGAAGTGGATGATTGGCGCGCCGAGAAAAGAGTGGAACTTCTCTTCGCCGGTCTCGGGAAAATAACGGAATCGGGGGTGGGCTTCGGCGTTCTCCAGGTTCAGTGGTTCCTTGCGCTCGCCCACAAGACCGACCAGCCCCTCATTAAAGCCGAGCCGCACGCGCCCGACAGCGTCGGGGTTCAACCCGCGCGTGGCCATGAGCACATACTCCTGGGTATCCTGGTCGACCAGATACACGGAGCAGACATCCACCTGCGTGCTCTCTGCCACGCGCTTGACGATGATATTGAGCGCATGCTGCAGACCGCGCGCCGCGTTGACTTCCTGGATAATGCTGTGAAGCGTCTGGAGCATGCCGATCATCCTGCCGCACGCCGGGCAGCCCACCCGAGCTTCCCGGGCGAGCTACCGCGGTCGTCATCGATTCCGCCAAGGTTACAGTATGGCCGGGGCTCGTCCCATGCAGCGCAGAAAGTCAGGAACCGGACGAGCCATGCTGTCGCCTTGCCCCCCCCTCCAGCGGTCTATCCCGGTCGAGTGATCCGTCCGGGAACAGCAACGGCGCCAGCTCGCGGAGCGCCTTGCGATAGACATGACGCTTGAAAAACACAACATCCCAGGCGGGCCGCCAGTAGTCCACCCAACGCCAGTCATCGAATTCCGGGCTATCGCTGACATCCAGGCGCACGGCCGACTCCGCGACGAGCAGCCGCAGCAGAAACCACTGCTGCTTCTGTCCGACGCAGACCGGGCGCTGATGTCGGCGAACCAAGTGTCTGGGCAGGTGATACCGCAACCAGCCGGACGTGGCCCCTATCACCTGAACATCTCTGGGCACAAGACCGACTTCCTCGTGCAGTTCCCGATAAAGCGCGTCCTCGGCCGTTTCGTGCTGCTTGATGCCTCCCTGCGGAAACTGCCACGCGTTCTGGCCGATCCGGCGACCCCAGAACACCCGTCCCTCCCCGTTGCAGAGGATAATGCCGACGTTCGGTCTGAAGCCATTCGAATCAATCACTTAGCATTTTCCCAACACTGGGTATGATGCAGGCATTGTTCCACAAATCATGAAGAACCGGCAAACTGCGGGCCGTGGCCCGCCCGGGACCGCGCAAGAGAACGGACCGGGGACACATTCAGATTCAACGAGGCACCCGCAACGACACTATGGCACTGGCACTGTTCGATCTCGACAACACGCTGCTCGGCGGCGATAGCGATTACCTCTGGGGCCGGTTCCTGGTCCACCGGGGGATTGTCGACGGGCCCACCTACGACGCCGCTAACGAATGCTTCTACCGCCAGTACCTGGACGGCACACTGGATATCCACGCGTACCTGCGATTTGCCTTGCGCCCGCTGACCAGGCACTCCCCGCAACAGCTTGCCGCCTGGCGCCGGGAGTTCATCGATGGCTGGATCCGGCCGCTGGTCCTGCCCCGCGGCCTGGAGCTGGTCCGACACCATGCGGCGCAAGGTGATACCACGCTCATCATTACCGCCACCAATCGCTTCGTCACTGCGCCAATCGCCGAGATTTTCCAGGTGCAGGACCTGCTCGCCACGACACCCGAACAGCGCCACGGCCACTATACCGGGGAGGTCGTGGGGCCAATCACGTTCCGCGCCGGAAAGGTCGATGCTCTGGAGCTTTGGCTGGCGGAGAACGGCGGCAGTCTGCGCGGGAGCTACTTCTACAGCGACTCGCACAACGACCTCCCACTGCTCGAACGAGTCGATTATCCCGTGGCAGTGGATCCAGACGATACCCTCCGCCAGACTGCCAAACAGAGGAACTGGGATCTCATCAGCCTGCGGGAGCCGCAATGAATGTGATTCACGGCATTACCATCATCCTAGCCTGCCAGCTGGCGGGCGAGGTCATTGTGCAGCTGGCCGGACTGCCTGTCCCCGGGCCGGTGATCGGCATGGTGCTGCTGCTGGGCGGCCTATTCTGCTACGGCGAGCCACCCGCCGCTGTGCGTTCGGTGGGCGAGACACTGCTGCGGTATCTGGCGTTGCTGTTCGTACCCGCCGGGGTCGGGATGATGGTGCACTTTCAACTGCTCGCCCGGGACTGGCTTGCCATCAGCGTCGCTCTCGTGGTCAGCACGGCGCTGACTCTGGCGGCAACCATGCTGGCCCTGCGCGTCATGCTGGCGCTGCGCAAACGCCGCGCCAGCCCTTGAGGGGCTATGACAGTGGCTGATGAAATCACTGATATTTGGGTTTCCCTCGCCGCCTCGCCGCAGCTGTGGCTGACCATGACGCTGGTGGTCTTTCTCTTTAGTGTATGGCTCAACCGCCGACTCGGTGGCAACCCGGCACTACACCCGGTGTTGTTGTCCATGGGGCTGCTCATCGCCATCTTGCTGCTGACGGGAACGGACTACGACACCTATTTTGAAGGGGCGCAATTCGTCCATTTTCTGCTCGGGCCGGCCACCGTCGCCCTCGCCATTCCGCTCTACGACTATCGCCATCAGATTCGCGCCTGGCTCGCGCCACTGCTGGTCGCCGGCATTACAGGTGCCGCCGTGGCGGCCCTGTCGGCCGTCGCCGTCGGGGCCGCGCTGGGGGGCGAGTCGACCAGCCTGATGTCCCTGGCGCCGAAATCGGTCACCACGCCCATTGCCATGGGCGTGGCGGAAAAGCTTGGTGGCCTCCCCTCGCTGACGGCGGCGCTGGTCCTGATGACCGGCAGCCTCGGGTGCATCATGGCACCGGGCATCATCCGCTTGCTGGGGATTCGCGATGACGCGGTCAAAGGCTTCGCGATGGGCCTGACCGCCCACGGGCTGGGAACGGCGCAGGCGTTCAGCATCAGCGCCAAGGCCGGTGCATTCGCCGGGCTCGGACTGAGTCTGGCAGGGCTGATTACCGCACTGATGCTGCCGCTGCTGATCGGCTTCCTGCCCGTTTGAGACTGCCCCGAAGCCTACGCTTTGAATAGGGGAAGATGAGCCAGGGCGATGACATCGCGCCCACCGTCGCCTTCGGTGCAGATCGCCGCCCGGGCCACCACCGTTGCCGAGGCCCGCGTCATGACCGCGTCCATGGCCGTTAGCGTCGAGCCCGTGCTGACGACATCATCCAACAGCACCACGGAGCTGGCCGCAACGAGGGGGCGGTCCTTGGCATCGAGGAACAACGTCTGCTCGTGGCCGGTGGTGATGGAGTGTGTGGTCGCGCTTAGGGCCTCGCCCATATAAGGCTTCCAGGTCTTGCGCAGCACAACGTAGGGGCGACCGGTGCGCACGGACAGGGCATGGGCGAGCGGGATGCTCTTGGCCTCCGGGGTGACCAGGGTGTCATAGTCATACCGCGCCAGACGCGCCGCCAGAAGGGTCGCGGCGGTCTCCACCAACTCCGTGTCGCCGAGGCTATTGAGCACGGCGATGCGCAACCCGGTGGCGACCTCGATCAGTGGCAGATCCCGCACCACGGTGCCAACGGTCAACCGATGCGTGTCAGAGGCGTTGGTCACTTCGATCTCCACCACGTAAAACGCCCCGGGGCCGAAACCCTCGGGGCGTCCGGAATCTGGAGCGGGTGATGGGATTCGAACCCACGACCCCAACCTTGGCAAGGTTGTGCTCTACCACTGAGCTACACCCGCTGATGGCGAAGCGAAAAGTTTAAAAAAACGGGCCGGGCCATTGCAAGGTGACCCGGCCACGAGGACGGTGGTTCAGGAACTGTCATTCCCAGGCGCGATCCGGCGACGGGCACGCCGGACAGCACCCGCACTATTGTTCGTGATAAGCAACAATGAAACAATCTCGCGCTCATCATCGTCAACATGAGAAGAATTCATGTTTTTGGACCTTCGACACCTCCGCGCGCTCCTCGCCATCCATGAACAAGGCAACCTCTCTCAGGCGGCCAGCACCCTGCATGTCACGCAGTCGGCCCTGTCTCACCAGCTGCGCGCGCTGGAGAACCATTTCGACACCCCCCTGTTCTTCCGTCGCTCGCGTCCGCTGCGCTGGACCCCTGCCGGACAGCAGCTCCTGGAGCTCGCCCGGCACATCGTCCCCGAAGTGGAGCGGGCCGAGTCCGCGCTTCGCAGCACTGGCGACGGACAACAGGGCCGCTTGCACATGGCCGTGGAGTGCCACAGCTGCTTCGAGTGGCTCATGCCGACGCTGGATCGTTACCGCCCGGAATGGCCGCAGGTGGAACTGGACCTGTCCATGGGCTTTAGCTTCCACCCCCTGCCGGCGCTCTACCGCGGCGACGTGGACCTGGTCATCACCTCGGACCCAGAAGCCGATCTCGGCGGCCTGACCTATGTGCCCCTGTTCCGCTACGAGATGCTCCTGGCTGTGGCCCGCGCGTCGCCGCTGGCGACCAGGGACTGGATCACGCCCGCGGATCTGGCCGACCAGACCCTCATCACCTACCCCGTTTGCCCGGAACGCCTGGATATCTTCAGCCGCTTTCTCGGGCCTGCGGGAGTGGAGCCGGCGCAGCGGCGCACAGCGGAACTCACGGTCATGTTGGTGCAGCTGGTGGCAAACAATCGCGGCGTCGCCGCGCTTCCCAATTGGGCGCTGCGCGAGTACCAGGATCAGGCGAGTATCCATGGCCTGGCGCTGGGAGAAAGCGGACTCTGGAGCACGCTGTACGCCGCGGTCCGTAACGAGGACCGGGGCAAGGCGTACGTGGACGCGTTCATCCGGCTCGCCCGGGATCGCACCGCGGAAACCCTGCCCGGGGTCCTTCCAGCCCGCTGACAATAACCGGGAACTGTTCTATATACACGGCCAACCCATCCTTTGTCCGGCGGCACCATGACCCCGATCGAGTCCCTCGACCACGGTTTCCGTCACCGTTACCTGGATTTCGCAACGTTGACCGCGCAGCTGCGCGCCTGGGCAAGCGCGTTTCCAGACGTAGTCCGGCTGAACAGCATCGGCACCACGCCGGAGCGCCGGGAGATCTGGGTCATCACCATTGGCCGCGACCCAGACGCCACCCGGGCGGCCGCTTGGGTCGACGGCAACATGCATGGCACGGAGCTGGCGGGTTCAAGCGTCGCCCTGGCCATTGCCGAGGCGATACTCAGGATACATGCAGAGCCGCAACGGGCGTCCAGCGATTTGCCCGGGCCGCTGCTTGAGGCCCTGAGCCACATCCACCTGCATGTGGCACCGCGGTTGTCACCGGACGGTGCCGAAGCGGTGCTGGAGCGCGGCGGCTTCGTGCGCTCCGTGCCCCGCCGCACCGACGGCCAGGCCCCCGGTGCCTACTGGCAGCCTCGGGACCTGGACGGTGACGGGCGCTGCCGGTACTTGCGGGTACGCGACGCCGCCGGCGATTTCGTCGCCTCCGAGCAGTTCCCGGGTTTGATGCTGCCACGGCAGCCGGAGGACTCCGCGCCCTACTTCCGCTTGTATCCGGAGGGCGACATCATCCATTTCGACGGCGAAACCATTCCCGAAGCGGACCCGCTCGCCAACACCACGGACCTTAACCGCAATTTCCCTTGGGACTGGCGCCCGGAGCCCGAGCAGACCGGCGCCGGTCTTTACCCGGGCAGCGAACCGGAGAGCGAGGCCGTGCTGCGTTTCGCCGCCCGCCACCCCAACTTGTATGCCTGGCTCGATCTGCATACCTTCGGCGGAGTTTTCATTCGCCCCCTTGGCGACTCGCCGGACAGCCGTATGGAGCCCGGCGACCGGCGACTCTTTCGACAGCTGGAAGCCTGGGCACGGACCTTCACCGGCTATCCAACGGTGAGCGGTTACGCGGAGTTCACCTACGAACCGGAGCAGCCCCTGCACGGCAACCTAACCGACTTCGCCTATCATCAGCGCGGCTGCCTGGCCGAGGTGTGCGAGCTATGGGACCTATTCCGCCGCATCGGCATGCCGGAGCAATCCCGGTTCGTGGATCACTACACCGCCGGCACGCGCAAGGACCTGGAAAACCTCGCGCGCTGGGATGCGGCGCAGAATCACGCCCGGGTTTTCGGTGACTGGGTATCGCTGGACCATCCGCAACTGGGCGCCGTCGAGGTCGGGGGGCCAGATCCCGTGATCGGCATCTGGAACCCACCACCAGAGAGCCTATCCGCGCTGTGCGAGGGCGTCGCCGCCTACTGGCTGCGGGTGGCAAGCCTCCTCCCCCGTCTTGTACTGGAGGAAGTGCTGGTCACACGGCTGGAGGAGCAACTGCTGGAGGTGACCGTGACGGTGGCGAACCACGGTTACCTGGCCACCAACGGCATCCCTTCCAGCCGCAGCCTCTCCTGGAACCACGGCATCCTTGCGGAGCTCGAACCACGGGGCTGCCGGCTGGCCTCTCCGGAAAACAGGCGCCGCCAACTGGGCCACCTGGACGGCTGGGGCGACGGGCTGGGCAGCGGGGGGCACATGCCCTGGTTCCAGCGCTCCAGGGGCAACGCCCACCGCAAGAGCGTGACTTGGCTGGTGCGCGGCGAAGGCACCCTGGAGCTTTGCGTCGGCAATGCCCGGGTGGGATGGCTGCGCCGCTCCGTGGTCGCACGCTAACGACACTCTATCGCGGACGCCATCATCGCCGTTGGCGTCGACTCGCCCTCCGGCAATGGGGCGAACCGCATGACCCCCGGTCAAGGTCACGAACGCCGGCAATACCGTTTCCGGCGGGCGCAGCCAGAAGGATCCATTGGCTGTTCGGCCTACATGACTGGCATGATGGCCGGAACGACGGCACGGCGTCCCCCGTGTGCCTAAAGGAATGTCTATGGGAAAGCTCCGTTGCATTCTCCTGGCCGTGTGCACGGCCGGCCTGTTCCTCCCGGTCACGGGCACCGCTGATGGCCGCGCGGCGGCCCTGGAGGTGGACCGGCGAATGTACTCCGGCATTGCCGGTTTCACCGCCCAGTCGCGCATGCGCGCCGAAGACAGCGCCGGTGACAACGTCAACACCCTAAGCAACGGCTTGATGCTGCGCTTCGGGCGCACGGGGCGACCCGCACGCTACGACGTGGAACTTGCGCGGACCAACTATGATGAGGGAGAGCTGTGGCTCGGAATGGCCTCCCTGGACTACCTCATCGCCGGCGGCGATCTGTTCTCTGGCTTTGTCGGTGTTGTGGCCGGGTACGGACTCCTGGAATGGAACAGTAACGATCCCTTCGATGGGGGCGAGGATTTCGGGGTCCGCGGCGAGCAGGATGGCAGCCCGGTCGTCGGTGCCCGCGCGGGCGGCTTGATCGAGGTCACGGAAATGGTGCAGGTGGAAATCGGTTATCGCTACCTGCACACGGAATTCAGCCGGCGTTTCCGCGCCAACGACGTCGGTGGCAAGGTGCGCGTACGAAACATTCGCATGGTGCATGCAGGGGTGAACTTCCGGTTCTGAGGCGGAGGCAGGATTATGCAGATGATAAGGAAGCTCCATTGGTTGGTTCACCGGCCGCTGGCGGCGCTCGTCATCGTGCTGTTGGTATTTCCGGGGTTGGCGTCTGCCGCGGACGAATCGTTTATCGGGCTCGGCGCCGGAGTGCACCGGCTTCACTTCGACAGTGACGACCGCAATGCCCTCGACGTGAACAGGGAGGACGAGATCGCGGCGCACGTGCGTGTGGGGCTGATTCGCCCGGACAATCGCCTGTACGGTCAGTGGACCATCATTCCCGCCAATGATTACTTCGTCACATCATTAACTGTCAACGCCGATTACCTCTTGCGCATGACCCCCCAAGTGCTTCTGTTTGGGGGTGTCGGCGCCGGCGCCGTCTCGCTGAGCTGGAACGGGGATAACGCCCAGGACACCATGCCGGCGCTGACCCTGCAGGCCGGTGTAATCGTGGAGATCACGCCGCGCGTGGAAGTGGAGCTGGGGGTGCGGCAGTTGTTCACCCGCCTGCGTACGGAGCCCCAGGGGGCGGATGGGGAAGCGGTAAATGTGGACCTTGATCGAATGGGTATGGCCACCGCCGGCGTGAACGTCCGTTTCTAATGTCCTGTGACCGAAATTCGGTTACAGGACATTAGCCTTGGGGCTCCCATGGCCGGGACGGAGGCGGCTAACGGTTCTTGCCCGGCACCCAGAGGACATCACCGTCGGCTTGCGCGTTGGCGAACCGGGCGGCGACAAAGAAGTAGTCCGAAAGACGGTTCATGTACTGCAGGGCGGCCGGATTCACCGTGTCGCAGGCCGCCAAAGCGGTGATGTCCCGCTCTGCCCGACGCGCCACGGTGCGCGCATGGTGTAGATGCGCAGCAGCGGCCGTGCCCCCGGGAAGGACGAACGAGGCAAGCTTCGACAGCTCCGCGTTCAGCGCATCGATGCGCTGTTCCAGCCAGTGCACCTGCGGCTCGCTCACCCGCAGTGGGGGAAATTTCGGCTCCGCCACCGCCGGGGTACACAGATCCGCGCCCACATCGAAGAGGTCGTTCTGGATCCGTTCCAGATCGGCGGCGACGGGCGATACCGCATGCAGCCGGGCGACGCCGACCACAGCATTGACCTCGTCCACCGCGCCGTAGGCGGTCACCCGTTGACCGTGTTTCGGCACCCGGGAGCCGTCGCCGAGCCCCGTCTCGCCTCCATCCCCCGTGCGCGTATAGATCCGTGTCAGTTTGACCATGGCGGCCTCCACTCACTCCGCCCTGTGCCGCGCGGGGTCCACGACAGCGACCTGCCCGAGGCGCTGCAGCACGGCACGCTTGTCGTCAACACCCATGCGCGACCAGTTGGCGATTTCGCCCAACGTGCGGCCACAACCAAGACAAAACCGCCGCTGCCCGTCCATCTGACACAGACCCACGCACGGCGATTGCGGATACGACGCAGGGGACATCCATTGCCTCCGGTGCTGCAAGTGCGAGCGGTGTAAACCACCCGGCGAGGGAGGTGAGCCGCCGCACATTCTCAACGGCCCGCGTCAAAGACGCAAGACAAGAGGCGCGCAGCCAGCAGGCCGTGATGCCCGCGATGGCGCGCATTCAAAACCAGCGGCTGGGCTGGCCTCACGCCGTTGCCGGGGGTAAGGGCCGGGACTCCAATGCGACTATTCAGGCGCCGCGAAGGCGTCAATTGTGTGATGAAACGCAAGCTCGTCGGCCCCCAGGCCGGGCATAATGGGCATGACCGTCGCCAGGCGCCGTGCCTCGCCGTGCAGCTGCCAGTCGAACACCGCACGGAATGCCAGCACGCTTTTTACGTAATCCCGAGTCTCGCCGAAGGTGATGTTCTCCACCCAGACCGCGGCGGGCTGCCCGGGGTGACGCTCCATCCAGTCCTTGGCGCGCTCGGGGCCGGCGTTGTACGCCGCTGCGGCGAGAATGATATTGCCGTCGAACCGCTCCAGCATGTCGGCCAGGTAGGCGCTGCCGAGGCGCGCATTGACCGTAGGCTCCGCGAGATCCAGCGCCCCGGAGTCCGCCGACAGCCGCAGGGCATCGGCAACACGCCTCCCGGTCGCGGGCATGACCTGCATCAGCCCCAACGCCCCCACCCGCGAGCGCGCGTCCGGAGAAAAGGCGCTTTCCTTGCGCGCAACAGCGAACACCAGTGCCGGATCGACGCCGGTCTCTGCGGCCGCCCGCTCGAGCACGTCCCGGAACGCGGTGGGAAATCGCAGGGCCAAGGCGTCGTGCAGGCCCGCACGGTTAGCCCCATGGATAGCGCGGTCATACCAACCCCAACGCAGGGCGAGCATGGCCGCCTGGCCACGGGTCTCGGCATCGGTGCCAGCAAGCGCGGCTTCCCACTCGCGGCGCGCTTGCGTCACCAGTCCGACCTGGAGAAGCTCCCTGGCGCGTCGCATACCCGGGCCATCCGCCAGTGCATCCTGGGCCGCGGCATCCGCCCGCGGCTGCCGATCGTTCATGGCATAGGGCAGGCCAAGGGCGTCAGCGGCGAGGAAACCGTAGTAGTTTCGCTCGCCGGCGAGCCGCGTGAGCAGCTCCTTGGCACGGTCACGGGCGCCCGTCTGCCAGAGGGCATGGGCCCGCCAGTACTGCCACTCGGAGCGCTCGCGGGTGCCACCCGGAAGGTCCCAGACCGCGCTCACAACGCGGGGCCAGTCCTGCTGACCGACCGCCACCCGTGCGCTCCATTGGCGCACATCGTCGTTAACAGCGGCCTCGGGCAAGTCATCCAGCCATTGCAGCGCCCGTGCATCACGCGAGTAGGCGGCACGCAGCGCGATTTCCCGCTGCAATTCGACCGTGGCCTCAAGAGCCACGACGCCAACGCTGCTCAACGCCGCGAGCCGTTCGCGGGCGAGCTCCCGATCCGTGCGCGCCAGCATGCGCAGGCCGTAACGAACAAGCTGGCGCCCCCGGCGCGTCTCCAGGTCAAAGGTCGGATTTGCCAGCGCTGCCGCGGGATCCCGGTTCAGACGCAACCACTCATCAAGCCATTGGCGGTCATCATCGGCCAGCCGGCGCCGCAGGGCGCGCGCGAGCCCGGAGTTGCCGGCATACATGCTACGTGTGATGCGCTCCCAGCGCTGCTCGGCACTGAGCGCATCACGGGCGTAGAGCTCGGAGAACACCGGGTCGCAGGCCGACGGCTGGGAGTGCCCGACCAGCCAGAGGCGACGCGCCTCGCGCAACCACTGCTCATCGACATCGCCAATGCCCTGTCGCGCCTGAAGACCGTAACATTGCAGCGTCGCACTACCCCCACCCCTATGCACATCCAGGTAGGCCTCCCAGTCCTCCCGCGCGCCAAGTTCGTGCAACCATTGACCGTGAAAGCTTTGCGCTATGGGCAGATCGCCATACGCATGCAGGAAGGCATCCACCTGTTCGCTGTCCAGCCGGCTGGTATCGCGCAACAGATAGGCGTACTCAAGGTATGCGAGCAGGGGATAGCCCTGCAGGCGTCCGCGCAGCTGGTCGATATCGACAGTGGCACCCTGCTGGATGCGCTCGTGGGCCTGCTGGAACAGCGCGCGTTGCGCTTCCAGGCGATCGGTCGCGGCCGCCGTCTGCACCACGGACAGACAACACGTAAGCAGTAGGACGAAGGTCCGCGGCATGACCACCCTCGATCAAGGTAACGTTCTACGGCAGATTGCCTAAGAACGTCGCCAAGCGACGTGAACTAGTTCTCAGTGTTGTGCGAGCTGCAGGAGTTTACGGTGGTGGGCAGCGCGTCGTGCATCCGGGTCGTCTATGGCCACCTCCCGCGCGATGGCGTGTATGTACGACTCCGGGAAACAATGCTGCCTGGCCCCTGCCAGGACGATATCACGATACCACCAAAACGGCCGCGCGCGATCATCGAGCGTCCCGGGTACCGCCACGTAACAAAAGACATCCACCCGGTCGCCCCCCATCTCAACGCGGCGGTTCTCGATCAGGTACCCACTCCCCAGGCTTTCGGCGCGGTCGAGCACCGGCTGCTCCTTCACCGGCAAGGAATAGACTACCCCCCAGACCCTGTCCCCACCGGCCTGCGTGGCGGCAATGTTGCATTTCGCGGACCCATCGCCGCGACTGACGTGGTTGAACGCCAGCCGGTGCCCCGGCAGGCACGCTGCGCCAAGACAGGCTGCCGAGGGCGTGCGCTCGCGCAGGCGCGCCGGGAGCATGTTGGAACCGTAGGCAAAGTAATAGCGCCAGCGGGACACTAGTGTCCTCTCCCGCAAATAACGTTACGATTGTCGCGGCCCTGACGGCCCCTGACGGCGTTGCGCCTCCTCGCCGTAGTCCCCGCTACGCCTCGTCGGCGCGCCTTGCCAGGAACCGTCAGGATCCACGCCAATTTTCGCAACGTCTTTACGGGACAGGACACTAGACTTCCAGCCACTCCTTGCGAACCTCCGGGGCATCATCCAGCTGCTGAGGCGTGCCGTCAAACACGATTCGCCCATCCCCCATGACGTACATGCGGTGGGAGATCTTGCGTGCGATGTTCAGTTTTTGTTCCACCAGGAGCACGGCAATCCCCTCGCTGGCGATTTCCTCGAGCAGATCGGCAATCTCGGCGACCACCCGCGGCGCCAACCCCTCGGTGGGCTCGTCCACCATGATGCACTTGGGGTTTCCCAGCAGCGTGCGCGCCATAGTGAGCATTTGCTGCTCGCCCCCCGAGAGTGCTTCGCCCGGTGTATCCCGGCGCTCCTCGAGGCGCGGGAAGCGCTGGAACACCTCCTTGTAACCCCAGCGGCTGGCTTGGCGGCCACGATTCTTTATGCCCAGCTCGAGATTCTCGCCAACCGTCAACCCGGGGAAGATGGCACGGTCCTCCGGCACATAGCCCAACCCCAGGCGGGCAATCTGGTGAGGAGCTTTACCGCCGATTTGTTGACCCTCCAGTTGCACCTTGCCCACGGGCGCCACCAGGCCCATAACGGCTTTGCACAGGGTCGATCGCCCAACACCGTTGCGCCCGACGAGGCTGACAATCTCACCGCCCCGAACTTCCATGGACACGCCACGCAGCACGTGCGACTTGCCGTAGTAGGCATGCAGATCGTGTGTTTTCAGCATCAATGCGCCTCCGTGCCGAGATAGGCTTCCTGCACGGCAGCGTTGGCGCGCACTGCCTCCGGGGTGTCGCTGGCGATGATCTCGCCGTAAACCAGCACCGAAATCCTATCAGCCAGATTGAAGACCACCCCCAAGTCGTGCTCCACGAGGACAAGCGTGCAGTCGGTGGTGATCTCGCGGATGAGCTCCACCATGTCGTCCGCCTCCGTACGGCTCATGCCTGCGGTAGGCTCGTCGAGCAGCAGCACCTGCGCGCCCGACGCAATGGTGGCGCCGATCTCCAAGGCCCGTTGCTCGGCATAGCTCAGCAGCGACGCGGGCACGTCACGCTTCTCACTAAGGTGGAGGCGCTCCAGGAGCTCTTCGGCGCGTTGTGTCACCCCCTGCTGCGACGTCACCCGTTTCCAGAACGCGTACTTGTGGCCCTGCGACCACAGCAGGGCACAGCGCAGGTTCTCCATGACCGTCATGTTCTGGAACAGATTGGTGACCTGGAAACTGCGACTCAGCCCCATGCGGTTAATCCGGTGGGGTGGCAGACCATCGATCTCGCGACCGAACAGCTGGATGGAACCGGAACTGGCCTGTAGCCGGCCGCTGATCAGGTGGAATAGCGTCGACTTGCCGGCCCCGTTCGGGCCAATCACGACATGCCGCTCGTTCTCGCGAATTTCCAGATCCACGCCACGGATGATCTCCGCGCGCCCGAAATTCTTGGTCACGCCCTTCAGCGCCAGTGCGGTGCGCGCGCTCATCGTCCACCTCCGCCCATAGCGCGGCGCAGCATGGGCCGGGCGTGCCCGACGTAGGCCGCCAGGCCGGCCACCGCCACCGTAAGCGCCACCGCCCAGGGCATGGGGCCGGTCACGGTCACCTCGAAGATGAACAGCGCCATGGGTTCGGCAGGATTCCAGTGCCGGAAATAGTGATACGCCATCTCGATGACCGCAACCACGCCAATGGCAGCCACGACCAGGGAGGCCACACCGTAAAGACGTGGGCCCAGGGACCCCCTCCAAGACCCCGCACGCCAGGCGAAGAACTGCTGTGTGAGCACGCCGAAGATGCCCTGGGGTGCGAACATGACCACGAGCACGAAGAGCAAGCCGAAGTAGAGCAGCCAGGCATCCGTGATGTCGCTCAGCTCGCCCTCCAGGAACACCACCAGGATGGCACCGAGCACCGGACCGAAGAAGGAGCCGATGCCGCCAATGTAGGCGCTGAGCAGCACGGTGCCGGACTGGATCATGCCCACGGTCTCGTCGGTGACGATCTCGTCCACCAGCACGTACAGCCCCCCGGCCAGCCCGGCGAAGGTGGCCGCCAGCGCGAACTGGAAGAAACGCACCATTTGCGGGCTGTAGCCAACGAACTGGGCCCGCTCCGGATTGTCACGCACGGCGTTGGCCATCCACCCCAGTGGTGTCTGGCGCAACAGGTACATGGCCACGGCAGCGAGCAAGGTCCAGACCATCACCAGGTAGTAAACGGCGATGCCGGGTCCGTAATCCACACCGAACAGGGACGACGGCACCGTGCGATTGCCGAACAGCCCGGCCTCACCGCCGAAGAATCCGGTGAAGATGTGGGCACTGGCGTGCACCATCTCACCGATGCCGAGCGAGATCATCGCAAAGACGACACCTGCGCGCCGGGTGGAAACGGAACCGAAGATGATGCCGAAGAACAGTCCGGCCAACGCACCGACCAGGGGGATGAGCTCGATGGGCAGACCGAACCCGGTCGCCTGGATGTAGCGCAGGACATGCATGGCCGTATAGGCACCAAGCCCGAAGTACACAGCATGGCCAAACGACAGCAACCCCGTATTACCCAGGAGCATGTTGTAAGACAGGGCAAAGACAATCATCACCCCCATGTGGCTCATGAGCGTGATTGCATAGCTGGAGGTGAATATGACGGGCATCACCACAACAACGCCAGCACCCAGCACCCAGGGCCAGAGTCGCTGAGCCCAGACTGCGGCCGACGCGTTAGGCCCGGCGGCAACGCGTTCTTGTGTCGTATTCATGTCTCACGCTTCCCCATCAGGCCACGCGGGCGGAAGATCAGCATCAACACCAGCAGGATGTAAGGCAGGATGGGTGCGAGCCGCGTGGAATCCATGTACCAGAGTGTGGCGAAGAAATGGTCGGGTGGCACGGCGTAGCCGAAGTAAGCCCCGAGCGCCGCCAGGGACCAGTCCACGGACAAGGCGAAGGTCTGCAGAACGCCGATGAGAATCGAGGCGATCAGGGCACCCTGGATCGAACCGAGCCCTCCCAGCACCACCACCACGAATACGATTGGGCCCATCATGAAAGCCATGCCCGGCTCGGTGACGAAATGGATACCGCCGATCACACCGCCAAGCGCCGCCAAGCCGGTGCCAAAGGCGAAAACCCACATAAAGGCTTGCGGAACATTGTGACCCAGCGCCGAGACAATGTCCGGCCGCGACAGGGAGCCCTGGATAATCAGGCCGGCGCGGGTCTTCTTGAGCAGCAGGTAGAGGCCAACGAACATGACCACGGCCACCACCAGCATGAACACGCGGAAGGCGGGATAGCTCGTGCCGAACAGCGTAAACAGTGGAAAGTTCAGCGCCTCGGGCATGCGGTAGTTCATGGGTATGTTGCCCCAGAACAGCCGCACCAGTTCCTCGATGACATATGCCAGGCCAAAGGTGAACAGGAGTTCCGGGACGTGCCCGTGCTGGTGCACACGGCGCAGCCCGTAGCGTTCCACCATCGCACCGAGCAGGGCCACCAGTACGGGCGCGAGGAACAAAGCGACCCAGAAGCCCGTGTACAGCCCCATGGTGTACGCGAAATAGGCGCCGAGCATGTAGAAGCTGGCGTGGGCGAAGTTAAGCACGCCCATCATGCCGAAGATCAGCGTCAGACCGCTCGAGAGCATGAACAGCAGCATGCCGTAGAGCAGGCCGTTCAACAGGGAAAACGCGATTACCTCAAGCATGAAAGCCCCCGGGGTGAGTCGGGTGCCGCAACCCCGGGCCGAGAGATCCCTGATAGCGCCTCGGCCCGGGTTACCCGCTCAAGTTAGACTGACCAATTACGGGCGCTCCATCTCGCAGGTGGTGGGCAGCATGGCGTCCTCGCTCGAGATTTTCGCCAGCGTCCGGAATCCAACTCCGGTGTTCTCCACGTCATACTCGACATCATCGTCCATGATGGAGAGGTAGAGGGGCTGCTGGAGCTGGTGGTCATCTTCACGCATGTGAACGGTGCCGGTGGGCGACTCGAACTCCATCCCCGCGAGCGCTGAGGCGACATCCTTCGGCTCCGTTGTGCCGGCTTCTTCGATGGCCGCCTTCAGCATGTACATCTGGTTGTAGATTCGGTGGTAGTACCAGTCGATGTCGGGGTAGCGTTCCTTGAAGGCGTCCACCCACTCGGCGTACTCGGGCTGATCCTCCTCCACGTTGACGTTGGCATGCCACTCGGTGATCTGCAGGACGCGGTCGACGCCCCGGTCGCCGATGGCGGCCGGCACACCGAGACCACCGCCGTAGTAGGTGTAGAAGTTCACGTCCAAGCCCGCACTGTCGGCCTCACGGACCAGCAACGCCAGGTCGCTGCCCCAGTTGCCCGTAATCACCGAATCGGCGCCGGAGCCGCGAATGCGCGAGACATAAGGGGCAAAGTCCCGGACCTGCCCGATGGGGTGGAGCGTCTTGCCGGCGATTTCGATATCCGGCCGCTTCTCGGCCAGCATCTCTTCGGCTGCCTGTTCGATCACGTGACCGTGGGAGTAGTCCTGGTTGAGCAGATAGACCTTTTGAACGTCGTCAAGGTCTGCCATGTAGGTGGTCAACGCCTCGATCTTCATGGTGCTCTCGGCGTCGAACCGGAAGTGCCAGAAGCTGCACCGCTCGTTGGTGAAGGCCGGATCCACGGCCGCGTAATTGAGGTAGAGCACGCGGTTGTCGGGGTTGCGGCGATTGTTGCGGTCGACCGCCTCGAGGATCGCGCCGGCGATGTTCGACCCGTTGCCCTGGGTGACGAACTGGATGCCGCGACCGGTGGCGCGCTGCACGTGCGAGGCTGACTCCGAGGGGCTTTGCTGGTTGTCGTACGGCACGATCTCCACCGCACGCCCAAGAATCCCGCCCTCGTCATTGATGCGCTCGGCGGCAAAGCGAAAATGGTTGAGCCCCGCATGACCGACGTCCGCGAAAGGCCCGGACAGGGGGTCGATGTAGCCGATGCGAATGGGCTCGTCGGCCTGTGTGGCGGTCAGTGGGGTCAGCGCCAGGGCGCCCGCGGCAACCATGCCGACGAGCGCCCCGCGCTTATGGTATAGGGTTCTCATGAGTGTCGTCCTCCAGGCGGCGGCTGCAAGAGCCGACGGTGCATGGTTGTGTTTTTATTCGGTGTTGCGGTTCCATCCGGGGTCTGCATGCTTCCTTGCATCGGGCAACGCCCGGGCTACTTCTTTGTATAGGCCGGTGTGATACGTTACGCAACCCTCCCACTACAAACGCTCCGGGGTCCCCCAACCCATACCGGGCAGGGTCACGGCGTCAAGCGAAGTACGCGCTGTCGAATCGCTCAATTCGCATTGAACGGTTCGACCGTGCGCCGGTCGTCTTCCCGGCTCCAGACGCTGGTCCGGCCGAAGGTCGGTATGCCGACATAGCCGCGTAGATCGAGGGATTCACCGTCCTCGGAGAGGTCCATGCGCGCGCGGTAGGTATTGCCGTTCTCGGGGTCGTAGATGCGACCGCCGCCCCAGCGCCGCTCGCGATCCGCGTCCGGTTCCATGCCCCAGACGATGCGCAACCCGAGGAGCTCGCGATCGCGCAGATCGGGATCGTCGTTGTTGACGTCCAGACGGGGCTCACCGTGCTCGTCATACGGCTCCTCGAGCCAGACGATGTGCCCGCATATGGCATCCGGATCGTCCTCGCAGGGCGCGAGCTCGATCTGCGCCGTCTCCCGCTCGGAGAGCCAGTAGCCCTCCACGTCTGCAGACGCTGCGCAGGCCCCTGCCAGCAACAGGCTGCAACACCCGAACACAACCGCCGATTGTCTCATACCCTGCCCTCCCGGCCCTTGGGTTGCTGCACCGCCTTGCGATACCGCTCGAGGAAACGTTCGATCTTCTCCAGCGCCTTCTCCAGGTCTTCCAAATGGGGGAGAAAGACCATGCGCAGATGATCCGGTGTCGGCCAGTTGAATGCTGTCCCCTCCACCAGCAGCAGGTGCTCCTGGCGCAGCAGATCCAGCACCACCTGCCGATCGTCGCGTATTGGGTACACGCTGGGATCCAGCCGCGGGAACAGGTATAGCGCCCCACGCGGCTCGACACAGGAGACGCCGGGGATGGCGTTGACCCGCTCCCAGGCCAATCGCCGCTGCTCATACAGGCGCCCGCCCGGGGCGACCAGGTCATTGATGCTCTGGTACCCCCCGAGCGCCGTCTGAATGGCAAACTGCGACGGCACGTTCGCACACAGGCGCATGGAGGCGAGAATACTCAAGCCCTCCACGTAATCCGCTGCGCGATCCTTACCGCCCGAGAGAAACATCCAGCCGGAACGAAAACCCGCGGCGCGATAACTCTTCGACAGGCCGCTGAAGGTGATACAGAACGTCTCCCCGGCAAGTCGCGCCAACGGGACATGCTCGACGCCATCGTAGAGAATCTTGTCGTAGATCTCGTCGGCGAACAGGACGAGATCATAGCGGCGGGCCATTTCCACGATCTGGCGCAGCGTCTCCTCACTATAGACGGCGCCCGTGGGGTTGTTGGGATTGATGACCACAATACCGCGGGTGCGATCCGTGATCTTCGCTTCCATGTCGGCCAGGTCCGGCTGCCAGTCATCGGCCTCGTTGCACAGATAGTGCACAGGGCGACCGCCAGAGACACTGACAGCGGCGGTCCACAACGGATAATCCGGCGCCGGAATGAGCAACTCGTCGCCGTTATTAAGCAGGGCCTGCATGGCCATGACAATAAGCTCGCTGACGCCGTTGCCCAGATAGATGTCTTCCAGTTCCACCTGGGTGATGTCACGCTGTTGGCAATGCTGCATGATTGCCTTGCGCGCCGAGAAAATGCCCTTGGCATCGGAGTAGCCCTGCGCGGCCGGCAGATTGCGGATGACGTCGTGCAGGATCTCGTCCGGGGCGTCCAGGCCGAACGCAGCCGGGTTTCCAATGTTCAGCTTCAGAATGCGGTGCCCCTCGTCCTCAAGACGCTTGGCTTCCTCCAGCACCGGGCCACGAATGTCGTAGCAGACGTCGGCGAGCTTATGGGACTTACGAATCAGGGACACGCCCGGCTCCTCGCAGCATGTAGAGTTAACGCGCTAGGGACTGGGAGTATAACGAGCGCGGGAATATCGAGGAACCGATGACCCTGCGGTTCCGTCCAATCGAAGCACCCAACATGGAGAAGCCAAGGCCATGACTGATTACAATGCGCCAACCCGCGACATGCAGTTCGTCATGCAGGAGCTGCTGGATCTAAATGCCATCAGCGAGCTGCCCGGTTTCGAGGAAGCCACGCCGGAGCTGGTGGATGCCGTGCTGGAGGAGGCCGCGAAGTTTGCCGGCGGTGTGCTCGCCCCATTGAACAAGCCCGGTGATGCGGCGGGCGTGCGTTGGGACGACGGCAGGATCACGACGCCAGACGGGTTCCCGGACGCTTATCAGCAGTACGTCGAGGCGGGCTGGAACGGCCTGCCCTGTCCCGAGGAATACGGCGGCCAGGGATTGCCCGAGTTCGTCGCCACCGCAACCCAGGAGATGTGGCAGGCGGCGAACATGAGTTTCGCCCTGGGCCCCATGCTCACCGCCGGCGCCATTGAAGCGCTGCACGCCCACGGCTCGGAGACGCAAAAGGAGACCTATCTGCACAAGCTCGTCAGCGGCGAGTGGAGCGGCACCATGAACCTCACTGAGCCGCAGGCCGGTTCCGACCTGGCCGCGGTGCGCTGCCGCGCCGCGCCCGAGGGTGACCACTACCTGGTGCAGGGTCAGAAGATCTACATCACCTGGGGAGAGCACGACTGTGCGGCCAACATCATTCACCTGGTGCTGGCGCGCACGCCGGACGCGCCCGAGGGGGTCAAGGGGATTTCGCTGTTTATCGTGCCCAAGTTTCTGCCCGATGCCGGCGGCAACCCCGGGGAGCCCAACGACCTACGCTGTGTAAACACCGAACACAAGATCGGCATCCACGCGAGCCCCACCTGCACCATGTCCTACGGCGACAACGGCGGGGCCGTGGGCTATCTCGTGGGTGAGGAAGGCAAGGGCCTGATGTACATGTTCACGATGATGAACGAGGCCCGCCACAAGGTGGGTGTCCAGGGCTTGTCCATCGCCGACCGCGCCTACCAGCAGGCCCGTTGGTACGCAGCCGAACGCATCCAGGGCATGCCGGCCGGCCACAGCGGCGCCGAGAAGGTCAATATCCTGCACCACCCGGACGTCAAGCGCATGATGCTCACCATGCGCGCACAGATCGAGGCCATGCGCGCGCTGTGCTACTCGGCGTCGTGGTCCATGGACATGAGCCGGCGCCACCCGGATGCCGACGAGCGGATCCGGCATCAGGCACGGGTCGATCTGCTCATCCCGATTGTCAAAGGCTGGTGTACCGAGGTGGGGCAGGAGCTGGCCAGCCTGGGCATCCAGGTGCAGGGCGGCATGGGCTACGTGGAAGAGACCGGTGCCGGCCAGCATTACCGTGACGCCCGGATTACCACGATCTACGAAGGCACAACCGGCATCCAGGCCAACGACCTCATCGGCCGCAAGACGTACCGCGATGGCGGCAAGGCCATGCACACCATGATCGCGGAAATGGAGGGACTGACCGCCGAGCTCAACGACAGCGCCGACTCGGGCATCCGCGCCCTCCATGAACCGCTGACCACTGGCATTCATGCCCTGCGGGAAGCGGCCCAGTATGTGGCAACAAACCACGGCGAACACCCCGCGGCGACAGCCGCCGGCGCTGTGCCCTACCTGATGATGGCGGGGTATGTGTGTGGCGGGGCGTTGATGGCGCGCTCCGCGCTGGTGGCGCGCCGAGCACTGGACAACGGCTCATCGGAGCAGGCGTTCTACGAGGCCAAACTGGTCACGGCCCGGTTCTACGCCCAACACATTCTGCCCAAAGCAGCGGCGCTGCTGCCGGCGGTGCTTGCGGGCGATGATGCCGTGGGCGCCATGCAGGTGGAATGGTTCTGAGCCGCTAGTGTCCTGTCCCGTAAATACGTTGCGAAAATTGGCGTGGATCCTGACGGTTCCTGGCAAGGCGCGCCGACGAGGCTTAGCGGGGACTACGGCGAGGAGGCGCAACGCCGCCAGGGGCCGTCAGGGCCGCGACAATCGTAACGTTATTTGCGGGACAGGACACTAGGCGGCGCATCGGGCGGGGCGGTTCAATTGACGGCGGATGACGGCTGCGCCTAATCCGCCGACGTGCCGCTCCGCGCCCGCACCGCACTCAGAAATCCGAGCCGAAGGCCTTGCGGTACAAGCCCCGGAACTGATCCAGGGTAAAGTGGTGGTTCTGAGTGCCAGCCCGAGCGATCTTGATGCTGCCCATGAGCGAGGCGATCTGACCGGTGGTTTTCCAGTCCAGGTTGTTGATGAGGCCATACAACAGCCCGGCACGGTAGGCGTCACCGCACCCGGTGGGGTCGAGGATATCCTCGGGTTCGACCGCGTCCACATGAACGGCCTCGCCGTCGACGAAGATATCGGAGCCCTGCGCGCCGCGCGTGACAATCAGGGCGTCCAGGCGCTTCGCCAGCTCTTCCATGCCCAGACCGGTGCGCTCCTGCACCATGCGCGACTCGTAATCGTTCACGGCCATGTAGGTGGCCTTGTTGACAAACTCCAGCAGCTCCGCCCCGTTGAACATGGGCAGCCCCTGGCCCGGGTCAAAGATGAACGGGATGCCGGCATCGGCGAACTGTTCGGCATGGGCGAGCATGCCGTCCCGGCCGTTCGGTGCCACAATGCCGATTTTTGCGTGCTCGTTGGTGGGAACGGCCACCTTGTGGGCCATATTCATGGCGCCGGGGTGGAATGCGGTGATCTGGTTATCGTCCAGGTCCGTGGTGATGTAGGCTTGGGCGCAGTACTGGTCGTCGAAGCGACGCACGTAGTCTTGCGGCACGCCCCAGTCCTTCATCCACTGACTATAGCTGCCGAAATCCTTGCCCACGGTCGCGAGCGGCAGGCCGCGCTCGTTGAGAAGCCCCAGATTGTAGGCAATGTTGCCGGCGCAGCCGCCGTATTCCCGTCGCAACTCATCCACGAGAAAGGCCACGTTGAGGATGTGCACCTGCTCGGGCAGCACGTGGTTCTTGAACCGGTCCCTAAAGACCATGATGGTGTCAAAGGCAATGGATCCGCTAATCAGTGCGGTCATGGATACTCTCCAGTATTGCTTCCGAAACTATTGCGCCTGTCTAATGGCACGCCGCCTTCGCCCCTCGGAGCGATCCAAGGGCGAGGCGCGGCAGCGCAGATGCGAGAAGGCGGGATTGGGCTCAGTCGGCCTCTCCCTGCCATTTCAGGTCAAGCTCTTTGGCAGCCTTGACTTCGTCCAGGCGCCGGACCGGCATGTTATAGGGGGCGCCCTTGACGAAGTCCCTGTCCTGCCGGGCTTCGTCCCGGATGGCAACCATGGCCTGCACAAAGCCGTCCAGATCGTCCCGCGTCTCCGTCTCCGTGGGCTCGATCAGCAGACACTCGGGCACGAGCAGTGGAAAATAGGCGGTTGGGGCATGGTATCCGTAATCCAGCAGGCGCTTGGCAAAATCCCCGGCGGTGACCCCCAACTCCTTGGCCTCGGGCTTGAGGCTGACGATGAACTCGTGGCTGGCCCGCCGCTGCGGTAGCCAGACCTGGAACCCTTCATCGCGCAGGCGGCTCATGAGGTAGTTGGCATTGAGTGTGGCGAACTCCGCCACCCGGATCATGCCGTCCCTGCCAAGCATCCGCGCATACACGTACGCGCGCAGCAGCACGCCGGCGTTGCCGCCAAACGCGGACAACCGCCCAATGGTCTCCGGAATCTCCTTGTCCGTGCGCCAGTGGAAGCGCTCGCCGGTCTTGCCCACCTGGGGGATGGGCATGTACGCCAGCAACCGCTCACCCACCCCCAGGGCGCCGGCGCCGGGGCCGCCACCGCCGTGGGGCGTGGAGAAGGTCTTGTGCAAATTGATGTGGATGACATCGAAACCCATGTCACCGGGCCGGGCCTTGCCCAGAATGGCGTTCAAGTTGGCGCCATCGTAATAAAGCAGCCCGCCGGCCTCGTGCACCACGGTGGCGATCTCCTGGATGCGCCGCTCGAACACGCCTATGGTGGAGGGGTTGGTGAGCATGATGCCGGCGGTTTGCGGGCCCACTGCCTCGCGCAAGGCCTGCATATCCACATCGCCCTCAGCGTCTGTGGGAATCTCCCGCACCTGGTAGCCGCACATCACCGCTGTGGCCGGATTGGTGCCGTGGGCGGCATCGGGAACAATGATCTCGGTGCGAGCGTCATCGCCGCGGGCATCGTGGTAGGCACGAATCATGGCCACGCCGGCGAACTCGCCCTGGGCACCCGCCATGGGGGCGAGCGACACGGACTCCATCCCCGTCACCTCGGCGAGCATCTCCTGGAGCTCCCACATGCAGGCCATAAACCCCTGACCGGTGCTATCCGGCGCATGGGGATGGCGATCGAGCAAGCCCGGCAGCATGGCCAAGCTGTTACAGGCCCGCGGATTGTACTTCATGGTGCACGAACCCAGCGGGTAGAAGTTGGTATCAATGGAGAAGTTCTTCTGCGACAGCCGCGTATAGTGCCGCACCACCTGCAATTCCGAGACTTCCGGCATGACGGCGCGCTGCCGACGCCGGAACTGCGCCGGGATGTCGGCGAGATCGGCGCGTTCCGCCGGCGCCTGGGCACGGGCATAACGCCCGGTGCGACCAAGATCGAATATCAGTGCTTCCTGACTCACGCTGGCACCTCCTGTTGATCAGGCGGCCCGGGCCAGCGCATGGCCCAAGGCCTCCTCAAAGCGATCCATGTCCGCCTCGGTGACGGTCTCGGTGGCGCACACCAGCAGCGCGTTACTCAGGCGTTTGTCGTGGCGCCCCAACGGATAGCCGGCAAGCACGCCCTGGCTGGCGAGCTGCTGGCATAACGGCTCCGTCGGCCGATCCAGCTCCAGCACCCGCTCGTGGAAATACGGCCCTTCGAACCGCAGGCTCACGCCCTTGAGGTCGGTGAGCCGTTCGGTCAGCTGCCGGGTGTTGGCATGGCAATGACCCGCCACCCGTTCCAGGCCCTCAGCGCCGAGCAGAGCGAGGTACATGGTCGCCGCAGTGACCATCAGGCCCTGGTTAGTGCAGATGTTCGAGGTCGCCTTGGAGCGCCGAATATGCTGCTCCCGGGCCTGCAGCGTCAGCGTGTAGCCCGTGCGCCCTTCCAGATCCACGGTGCGGCCAACGATCCGTCCGGGCATCTGCCGCACAAACGCGCGGCGACAGCACATGAAGCCGAAATAGGGCCCACCGGAGGACAACGGAATGCCCAGCGGTTGGCCTTCGCCACACGCGATGTCGGCGCCATTCGCCCCCCATTCGCCGGGCGGCGTGAGCACAGCCATGGCGGTGGGGTTGACCACGGCGATGACCAACGCGCCGTTACGCTGCGCCCAGTCGGTGAGCGCCTGAGCCTCTTCCAGGCGACCGAACCAGTTGGGCTGCTGAATCACGAGGGCGGCAACATCCTCACCGTCCCACTGTTTCAGCGTCGCCACGTCCAGCGCGCCGGTGGAGGCATTGCTGGTCACCGTTTCCAGCTCAATACCCTGGTTGCCGACAATGGTCCGCGTGACATCACGGTACAGCGGGTTAACCGTATCCGGCACCAAAATGCGGCCGGACTTGGACTTGCGGTTCGCGCGCACCGCCATGAGTACGGATTCGGCCAGTGCCGAGGCCCCGTCATACAACGAGGCATTGGACACATCCATACTCATCAAGCCCGCCATCATGCTCTGGTATTCGTAGATGAGCTGAAGCGTGCCCTGGCTAGCCTCGGCCTGGTAGGGCGTATACGCGCTGTAGTACTCCCCCCGGGTGGCGATTTCCCACACTGCGGCAGGCACATGGTGGCGATAGGCACCAGCCCCGAGGAAGCAGGGTCCAAGTATGTCGCCGGTTGCGCGGGCGTTCATCACCCGGCTGATTTCCATCTCCGTGACGCCCGCGGGGATGCCCGGCAGGCCAGGATCGCGGAGGTCTGCGGGGATTTCGTCGAACAGTGCGTTGATACTGTCGACACCAATACCCGCCAGCATCTGGCGGATGTCTTCGTCGGTATGTGGAATGAACGGCATGGTATTACCCGACTCCCGTTGCGAAAACAGGCCTCATCCGTCGTCTTCTTCGGTGATGAGGTGCTCGTAATCGTCGGCGTCCATGAGTTCGTCCAGGGCGTGCGGATCATCCAGGCGAATGCGCATGATCCAGCCCTCGCCATAAGGGTCCGTATTGACCAGTTCTGGGGCGTCCTGCAGCTGGCTATTGGCATCGATGATGGCACCGGGGACCGGCGCGTAGACGTCGGAGGCCGCCTTGACCGACTCGACCACGGCAACGGCCTCCCCGGCCTCCACCGTGCGACCGATCTCAGGGGTCTCCACAAACACCAGATCGCCGAGGGACTCCTGGGCATGATCACTGATGCCCACTGTGACCGTGCCGTCGTCTTCCTCTCGGACCCACTCGTGCGTGGATGCGTACTTCACATCACTGGGTACGTTACTCATCGGTTTGTGTCCCTTATGGTTACCGACCCAATCGTTGCCGGGTCGTTCAATCGACTAGAGCGTGACCGTTGCGCACGAACGGCGGCTTAACCAGGCGGACCGGTAGCGCACGGCCGCGGATGTCCACAGTCCAGGGACCGTCGTCGTCGGCGGGAATGCGTGCCAGGCCGATGGAGCGGCCCAGAACTGGCGAAAACCCGCCCGAGGTGACCTCGCCCTCGCCCCCGAGATCGGACTGCAGGGCTTGGCCGTGGCGCAATACGCCGCGCGCATCCAGCACCAGCCCCATCAGCCGCCGCACGACACCCCGGGCGCGCTGGGATTCCAACGCCACGCGACCAATGAAATCTCGGTCCTCGGGTTTCCAGGCCACGGTCCAGCCCAGTGCCGACTCGAGCGGCGTCGTGGTGGTATCCATATCCTGGCCATACAAGCAAAGCCCCGCCTCCAGACGCAGGCTGTCCCGGGCACCCAGGCCACAGGGCACCGCGCCGGCGGCTGTCAGATGGTCCCAGAGATCGAGCGCGGAACGCCCGGGGAGAATGATTTCGAAGCCGTCCTCGCCCGTGTAGCCCGTACGGGCAATGAGCCAGTCGCCTGTTTCCACGACGCGAAAGGGTTTGATTCCGGCAAGTCGGCTCTCGAGGCGCGCATCCACCGCCTTGCCAAGGCACGCCTGCGCCTTGGGGCCCTGTACGGCGATCACCGCGGCGTCCGCGCGCAGGCGGATGCGAACGTCGTAGCCCGCCGTATGCTGCTTCAGCCAGGTTAGGTCCTCCGCCCGGCGGGCCGCATTGACAACGGTGCGATAACGCCCCTCGGAGAGATAATAGACGATCAGGTCATCGATAATTCCGGCCTGATCGTTCAGCATACAGCTGTAGAAGGCCTGCCCCGGCGCCTTCAATCGCCCAGCATCATTGGCGAGAACGCGGCGGAGAAAGTTCCGGGCTCCCGGACCGGTCACATCCACAACGCCCATGTGCGAGACGTCGAACACCCCGGCGGCGCCGCGGACCTGTTCGTGCTCCTTGATCTGGGAGCCATAATTCAAGGGCATTTCCCAGCCGGCGAAATCCACGAGCTTGGCTCCAGCGGCCTGGTGCCGGTCATACAACGGTGTGCGCTGCAGCATAATGGCGCAAAACCCTCCCGATTACATGACGCACCTGCCCGCAGCGGGGCGCACAAAACCGGGGCTCCACCACAGGCAGAAAATGGCGCTGAACCGTGGGTGGAACGGGCCTCCACGTCGCACCAACCATTCCGAAATCGAAAAGCTTAGCCCGCAAGGGTATTCCGGCTGGACACGAGTAGCAACCGCCGCCCACCGTCGAACAGGGACAGCCACGCTTCGCCAAGCGGAACTTTTATGACCACGATCCCGCGCGCACAACGCGCTAACTCTTGCTTTGAACACATAGTCATACAACGGCTTTTCGAGCACATATCAGCGCACGCAAGCCGGGCCCGCACCAGGGTTCACCGCCGATAAGGAAATCGATGTTGTCCGGCTCCGACAACGCGTCCCCCGCCACCGATGGCGGCAAGCGCTGGATGCACAGCCAAGCGTGAACCGTTATCATTTGCATTTACGATGCGCAGGCGCGGGATCAGCGCTCCCAGCGCCACGCGCAGCACGCCCACAGGAGGTTGCCGTTGCCCTCGATGGCCAGCGTCCGGCTCCCGTCTCTGCCACGGGGATTTCTCCCGCGCCTGGACGCGTGGAAGGTACTCACCCTCGGTATCGCCGCCATGGTGGCACTGCCGGTGGTGGTGGTCCTCGCCCATGTCGTCATGCCCACCGACGGGGTATGGGAGCACCTGTCCAGCACTGTGCTCACGCGCTACGTGGGCAACACGCTGTTCCTGCTGGTGGCCGTTGGTCTCGGCACCCTGGTGATCGGTGCTGGAACCGCCTGGCTGGTGGTGATGTGCCGCTTCCCCGGACAGCGGATCTTTGAATGGGCGCTACTGTTGCCGCTGGCGGTGCCCACCTACGTCATCGCCTATGCCTATACGGATTTCCTGCAGTTCGCCGGCCCGGTACAGACGTGGCTGCGCGAGGTCTTCGAATGGACCCGGCACGACTACTACTTCCCCAATATCCGCTCCCTGGGCGGCGCCGCCACGCTGATGACCTTTGTTCTGTATCCCTACGTCTATCTGCTGGCCCGGGCTGCCTTTCTCGAGCAATCCGTGTGCGTGCTCGACGTGGGACGCACCCTGGGGCGCGGGCCGTGGCGACTGTTCTCCGGCGTCGCCCTGCCGCTGGCCCGTCCGGCGCTGGCCGGTGGAGTTGCGCTGGCGCTCATGGAGACGTTGAACGACTTCGGCGCGGTGCAATTCTTCGGTGTGGACACCTTTACCACCGGGATTTACCGCACCTGGTTCGGGCTGGGTGAGCCGGTGGCCGCCGCGCAGCTGGCGGCGTTCATGATGGCCTTCGTACTACTCCTTGTGCTGCTGGAGCGTTGGTCGCGCGGGCGCAGCCGCTACTTCCACACCTCCAGCCGCTACCAGGCCCTGCCGGAGTACCAACTTCAGGGCTGGCGCGCCGCCGGGGGCGTGTTCGCCTGCGGGCTGCCGGTGCTGATCGGGTTTCTGCTGCCAGCCGGCCTCCTCACCAACTTGAGCATCCGGCAGGGCGATGCCCTGCTGGGCTCACGCTTCCTGGAATTCGCCACCAACAGCCTGACCCTGGCGGCGACCGCCGCCGTCATTGCCGTTGTGCTATCGGTGCTGCTGAGCTATGGGGTCCGGCTCAATCCCGGCCCGGTGACCCGGGGTGCGGCGCGCATTGCCGCCATGGGTTACGCCATCCCCGGAGCCGTGATCGCCGTCGGCGTGCTGATTCCGCTGGGCTGGATGGACAGTCAGCTCAACGCATTTTTCAACGAGCGCTTCGACGTCCACCTGGGCCTGCTCTTGTCAGGCTCGATGTTCATCCTGGTATACGCCTACGTGGCACGCTTCCTCGCGGTATCGTTCAACACCGTGGAGGCGAGTCTGGGCAAGGTGACGCCGACCATGGATGCCGCATCCCGGACCCTCGGCAAGACAGCCGGCGGAACATTGCGCCGGGTACACACGCCGATCATGCGCAGCAGTCTGTTGGCAGCAGGAATTCTGGTGTTCGTGGACGCAATGAAGGAACTGCCGGCCACCATCATCCTGCGGCCATTCGACTTCGAGACGCTGGCGGTGCGCGCCCACAACCTGGCCTCCGACGAGCGCCTGGCCCAGGCATCCACGTCGTCCCTGGCGATTGTGGTGGTGGGGGTCATCCCGGTCATCCTGCTCAGCCTGGCGATGCGACGGGCTCGTCCAGGCAGCGGTAAGCAGTGAACTAGTGTCCTGTAACCGAAATTCGGTTACAGGACACTAGCGCCAGCCTTCGGCGCGCATGGGCGGCGCGTCGGCCCATGCCGGTGCGGTACCACCATCCACCCCGTCGAGCGGAAAAACAAAGGCCTGGGAGGGATCCAGATGGACCTCCACCGGCTGATTTGCGGTTGGCAGAAAGACACCGGGCATACGCGCATGCAGGTGGGTCTCGCCCCCCCGACCGTCGTGAACACACAAATGCACCAGGCTGCTTGCGCCCAGTAGCTTCGCCATGACTACGTGACTGCGGCTGTGGCGGTCGTCCGGCTCTCCCTGGACCGCAACGTGCAGCGCTTCCGGGCGAATCATCACCCGCACCGGCACACCGTCTGCAAGCCCAGGGGCATCGACGTGGCCCATCGGCGTCTCCACAACACCGCCGCGGACTTCGCCGCGATATTCGTTGACGTCGCCGAAGAAAGCGACCACGAACGGATCCTGGGGTTGGCAGTAGAGTTCCATGGGCGTGCCCATCTGGACAATGCGGCCGTCGCGCATCAGGGCGATGCGGTCAGCCATAAAGAGGGCTTCCTCCGGGTCATGGGTGACCAGCAGGGTGCCTGTGCCGCTGTCCTTGAGCACATGGAGGGTGTCGTCACGAATCTGGTTGCGCAGCCGCGCATCCAGGCTCGAAAACGGTTCGTCCAGGAGCATGAGTCGCGGCGCTGGAGCCAGCGCACGCGCCAGCGCCACGCGCTGTTGCTGTCCCCCTGAGAGGGTGTGGGGGAAGCTGTCGGCAAACTGCGCGATGCGGAGCTGCTTCAGCAGCGCAAACACCCGCTCGCGACGCGCCCGACCGGAACGTTCGCTGAGCCCAAAACCGATATTGTCCGCCACCGACAGATGCGGAAACAGGGCCGAGTCCTGGAACACGAGCCCGACATTCCGCCGCTCCGGCGGCACTGGATGACGTCCGGGGGCGGCGACGGTCTGACCGTCGATCGCGACCTCACCCTCCTGGAGCGTCTCAAGGCCGGCAGCGATGCGCAGCAGTGTGGTCTTGCCGCAGCCCGACGGCCCCAGCAGGCAGACCACCTCGTGCGGACACACAGTGAGGTCCACGCCAGCAACCGCCGATTGCGCTCCGAATGCCCGGGAGACGCCTTCGACCGCAAGGACCGGGGCGCCTTCAGGGCCGGAGTGAAACGCAGGTGTGGTGCTCGACATGGCGGCCATGGGCAACCCGCCTTTTTCCAAGAATGACGGGGAGATGGTATGCAAATGCGAATCATTTGTAAATGCATAAAGGGAGCGGGGACACGCCCCGGCCTTGACAGGGGCGTGCCGCGCGGTGTGCACTACAGCTAATGCGAATGCGAACCGTTCCTATTTACCAAACAGCGGGGAGTGCCAATGCTAAGCGCCACTATCCGACACGCCCTTGCTGGGGCGCTGTGCGTCGCCCTGGCTGCGACCGCATTTGCCAACCCGGTGCTCGCCGACGAGGTCACCATCTATTCGGCGCGCCACTACGACGAGGATCGCGTCCTGTACGACGCCTTCACGGAGCATACGGGCATCGACGTGCGGGTGCTCGAAGCCGACTCCGATCAGCTCATGCAGCGCATCCGACGCGAGGGCGCCGCCAGCCCCGCGGATGTGCTGATCACCGTCGATGCGGGTCGCCTGTGGCGCGCGGCACAGGACGGGCTATTGCAGCGAGTGCAGTCGGATGTCCTGGACGAGCGCCTGCCGGAGGCCATGCGGCACCCGGAAGGCCTATGGTTCGGTTTCAGCCAGCGTATGCGGCTGATCTTTTACAACCCTGACGCCATTGACCCGAATGAGCTTACCCGCTATGAGGATCTGGCCGAGCCGCGCTTTGCCGACCGTCTCTGCATACGCTCCTCCAACAACATCTATAACCAGTCGCTGCTGGCCTCCATGATCGCGGTTCATGGCGAGGAGCAAGCCGAGGCCTGGGCCCAGGGCGTGGTGGACAACCTGGCCCGCCCGCCACAGGGCGGGGACACGGATCAGATCCGGGGCGTGGGTGCGGGGGAATGCGAAATCGGTGTCGCCAATCATTACTACTACATCCGCATGCTGAACTCCGATGACGACCATGACCGGGAGCTTGCGGAGCGCGTGGACATCCTCTTCCCCAACCAGGCCGACCGTGGTGTGCACGTCAACATCGGTGGAGCCGGTGTTGTCAGGGGTGCGCCCAACACGGACAACGCCGTGCGCTTTCTGGAGTTCCTTGCCTCCGACGACGCGCAGGAGATTTTCGCCGCCGGCAACCATGAGTTCCCCGTGGTCGAGGGCGTTAGCAAGGACGAGGTGTTGGAGTCGTGGGGGCCTATCAAGCAGGACTCCCTGAATGTCAGCGAGCTCGGGGAGAACAACCCGGCCGCTGTGCGCATTTTCGACCGCGTCGGCTGGCGCTGAGACGGCGTCACCCGAAATACCGCTACAACCTGCCCCCTGGAGCGGCACCCGGTCCTTGTGCAGACCATGTGCGGGTGCTACATGTCCCGGAGGCACCGCGCAAAACCACACCCATAACGGCACGCAAGCCATGGGCGTATGCGAGCACTGGGTATGGCTCTCGCTGAGGAGCCATCCTCACAGGCGCGGCGGCCATGGGCTGGATCGGCGGGGCCGCATGGCCCCTGGAGTTGCCGGCACCCCGCTGCTTTCGGCCCGATCGTTATCCTGTCACTGTCCTGGAACCGGATAGACTGACCGGCGAGAGCGCCGGCGCCGAGACGGCGCGTGTCTGGGACCGCCGCCTCCCGGGCGGCGCGGCGGGCATGTTTGCTCACGCACACCAGATGATCCAGCACGACTCTGGGCCGTGTGATAACCAACCTGAAGGATGGCCGTGAGTGTCCTGTAACCGAAATTCGTTATCTTTTGCTTGTCGGTGCGCCTTCGAGGCTAGGCGCCGGGCCGAAGGCGTAGCGGCCCCTACGGCGAGGACCGGCAACACCGCCTCGGAGGCGCACCGGCAAGCCCTCCGGGAGCGCCTGTCCGGCCGCGCA
>NZ_SKOG01000175.1 GCF_007120195.1 Aquisalimonas sp. | reverse complement strand
GCGACACTAGCCCATGCGAGTCCGCAATTCGAGGCGGGTGACTGGACCGTCACTCTGGATGGTAACGTCAACGGTTTCTACACCTTTACAAGCTGTGAAAGCAGCCCCGAACTGGTGGAGGGTGGCCTCGCCTGCACGGAGGACGGCTCTGGAGGTGACAGCGGCCAGTCCAACATCCGAACCGGCTTGCTGCCGGCCAAGCTTGGTGTCTCTGTGGCCCGCGAGCAGGCGGGCTACGACATCGAGGCCTATCTGAGCTACTGGCCCGGCATTGACGATGGTCAGGATGGCGGCGCGCTGGGTCTCGGGACCGCCAACTTCCGGCAGGTCTATCTTTCCTTCGGCACCGAGCAAATGGGCACCCTCAAGATCGGCCGTGATCTCGGCATCTTCGGGTCCGACGCGATCCTCAATGACCAGACTCTGCTGGGTGTCGGCGCCGTCTCCAACGCCACCATTCGGGGCGGCAACACCTCCCTGGGCGGCATCGGCACCGGCTACCTGTACGCCGACTGGAAGGCCCAAGTCAGCTACTGGTCGCCGGACTTCCAGGGCTTGTCCTTCGCCCTGGGCATCATGGACCCATGGGATCCGGGGACGCTGGCTGTAGCCGGCACTAGTGGGGTTGGCGATGGTGAGCAGTCGCAACCGGGCGTCGAGGGCAAGGTCAACTTTAAGTGGGTAGGCCCGGTGGATGTCAACGCCTGGGCCAGCTTCCTGACGCAGCAGGTGACGGTGGAGGGCGCCGATATTGACGACACCGTCTACGGCTTCGACGTGGGCGCCAGAGTCGATGTGCAGAACTTCAATTTCACGGCCTACTACTACTTCGGCAGTGGTATCGGCACCACAGCCTTTCTCTTCGATGGCTTTGACAGCGAAGGCGATCGACGTGACTCCGATGGGGGCTACCTCCAGGCGGGCTTCCGGATTCCCGGCCCCAACACGCTACTGAGCGCTGCCTACGGGATCAGCCGGCTAGACGACAACAGCCCGGATCCGGGCACGCTCGTGGACAGGAACGAGCGCTGGACGGCCGGGGTCTACCACCCGCTGACCCCGAGCCTGAACCTGGTGGCCGAGTTCAACCATGTGAGGGCCAAGAATCACGACGGCGATGACAACACGGAAAACACCGTCGCCCTGGGCGGTGTACTGTTCTTCTGAAGCCCAACAGGCTCGATAAACGGATGATGGCGGCGCCCCGGGGCGCCGCCACCCATAGCACACGGAGCACTATCATGGACCGTGCCGAGATCATTCAGCGCGGCGCAGACCAGGAAGCCGAGCGCATCCGCTTCATTGAGCAAAACCGGGGGCAGGAGGCCGCCGAAGCATTCGCCCGCCAGACACGGGCCCTCTACCGTCGTGCTGTGGTGAACCGTTCCGCGCCTGCGGGGGATCAATTAATACGCCTCAGGCTGTTGGGCTCGTATTGTTACCTGAAGCGATACCTTCATCGTAAGGCTGGCCAGTCGCTCGACTAGACAATCCGTCGCGGAACAACCCGGCCGCCAAGACGATGACCATCCACCGTCGCACCGAGCCCGATGGCCGCGCACGACGCTTGATCGATGCGTTGCGGCAGCTCTTGGGAAAGGGGGAAGCGCGCACGGTGGTATCTCCCCGCCAGGCCCCGTACGGCCACTCCGCTACGGTCAACTGCGACCACCAAATCGCCTCGCTGTCCGTGGGGTTTTGGTGACTGCTTCGAGGAGTGACAAAGGTACGGGCCGCGACCGCATTGCTTCCGGCTGACGCGCTGATCGGGGTGGCACTTCTACCCGTTGGAGAAGCGCCACCGTTGACTCTCCCCTTCCGCAGTCTCGCTAGACGTGATCCACCGCTTCCTGCACACCGGCACGCCGGGCGCAGTGCGCGCAGCAGAAGTAGCTGTCGCCGGCTTCAATGCCGTGGCCTATGATCTGGCAGCCGCAATGGCTGCACGCTGGAGCCAGCTTGTGAATCGCGCACTCAAAGCAGTCGAAGACATGCTGCTCGCCACCGGTGGTGATCTTAAGGGCGCCGTCATATTCATTGCCGCATACTTCACAGGTTGCCATATGCTGCTCCTCTGTCCATTCGTCGCTGTTAGCGGGATGGGTTATCTTTCAGCGTAGAACCACTGCGCAGGTTAATGAAGCGCTCGAAGCGCACGCTTTCAGCCATCCCGTCCCGGCGCTCCCCTCGGCTCGAGGGAGAGCACGTTCCTGGTCTCCAATGGTCGCGCGGAGAGCCGCATACCCCGCGGCCGACGACATTTGCCATGCTGCGACTCCGTCCTACGCGTTGCCACCGCCTTGCTTGACATGGTTGATCATGCCGCCGGCGAGCACGATCTCGACCTGGCGCGCGCTCATGTCGTGCGCGAGCGCGAGGCTCCTGCCGTTCACGGTGGCCGTCAGGCGATTGCCCCTGGTCAACGCTTCATGCAGGTCTTCCAGCACAACCGTCTCGCCACGTTTAGGCGGCTGCTCGTCCTCGTCGTAGCGCAATGGCAGAATTCCGAAGCTGATCAGGTTCTGCCAGGCGATGCGCGCAAAGCTGCGCGCGAGCACGGCGCGCAGGCCAAGGTAGCGCGGTGCCAGCGCGGCGTGCTCGCGGCTCGATCCCTGGCCGTAGTCGCGCCCGGCGACGATGGCGTGCGAGCCGGTCTCTTCCGCGCGCTGGGGATAGCTCTCATCGATGATGTCGAAGCAGAAGCGCGAGATCGCGGGGATGTTACTGCGGTACGGCAGCACGCGGGCTCCGGCCGGCATGATCTCGTCGGTTGTGATGTAGTCGTGGACTTCGAGCAGGACCGGAAGCTCAAGCCGTTCAGGCAGGCCCTCGAACTCGGGCAGCGTTACGATGTTCGGCCCTTTCACCACGTCCACCTGGCGCGCCTCCTCGGGAGGCAGCGGCTTGACCACGTGGATCTGCTCGAAGTCGTGGATACCCGCCTCCGGGATTTGCGGGTAGTCAACCCCGAGGTCGCGCGGATCGGTAATCTTGCCCGCCAGCGCCGAGGCCGTCGCCGTCTCCGGGCTGCACAGGAACACGCTGTCCTCGCGGGTGCCGGAACGGCCCGGGAAGTTGCGCGGCACCGTCCGCAAGCTGTTCTGTCCGGTGGCCGGCGCCTGACCCATGCCGATGCAACCGTTGCAGCCCGCCTGGTGCAGTCGAGCGCCGGCTTGGAGGAGGTGCAGCAACAGCCCGGTGCGCGTGAGATCCTCCAGCAGCGTGCGCGAGGTCGGGTTGATGTCGAACGAGACCGTTGAATCAGTGCGCCGGCCGGCCACCATGAGCGCACTGATCGCGAAATCACGGTAACCCGGATTCGCCGACGAGCCGATATAGGCCTGGTAGAGGGAATCGCCCGCGACGTCGCGGACCGGCACGACATTGCCGGGGCTCGCGGGTTTGGCAATCAGCGGCTCCAACGCCGAGAGGTCGATGTGATCCTCGACATCGTAGCTGCAGCCCTTTTCAGCCGCCAATGGCATCCAGTCATCGTCGCGCGAGTACGCAGCGAGGAACTCGCGCGTCGCCTCGTCGGAGGGAAACACGGTCGCGGTGGCGCCCAACTCAGCACCCATGTTCGCGATCACGTGCCGGTCCATGGCCGATAGCCCCGCCAAACCCTCACCGTGGTACTCGATGATGCGACCGCGCCCGCCGTCGGTGCCGTGGCGGCGCAGCATCTCCAGGATCACGTCCTTGGCGCTCACCCATTCGGGCAGCTCGCCGGTCAGCTCAACACCCCAGATCTCCGGCATGTTGGTGTAGAACGGACGCCCGGCCATGGCCATGGCGACATCCAGGCCGCCGGCCCCGATCGCGAGCATGCCCATGGAGCCCGCCGCGCAGGTGTGGCTGTCCGAGCCCAGCAGGGTCTTGCCTGGGCGACCGAAGCGCTGCATGTGGACCGGGTGACTGACGCCGTTGCCAGCGCCGCTGAACCACAGCCCGAAGCGCCGGCACGCGCTGTAGAGGAACAGATGATCATCCGGGTTGCGGAAATCCTCCTGGATCAGGTTGTGGTCGACATACTGCGCCGACAACTCGGCCGCGACGCGGTCAACCCCCATTGCCTCGAGCTCGAGCATCGCCAGAGTACCCGTGGCGTCCTGCGTCAGGGTCTGGTCGATGGCGATGGCGATCTCCTCGCCGGGCTCCATACGGCCCTCGACGAGATGCGCGTCGATCAATTGATGAGCCAGCGTGCGTGCCATAGCCGCCTCCGTTCGCGTGTACCGTTCGCAATCCATGTAACAAGCGTCTCTGGTATACCGCGCCTCGTATGCACACCAAATCGGCGCCCAAAGGGCGGCCGATTTACACATTTACGATTTATCTGGCGGCGGGGTTCCGTCGGGTAGGGCCACGGCCGGCGTATTGACGGACTTCTAATCAAGGCCTTCGAGGAAAAGGTCTACGCTCGTATTGCCGAAGAGGAGTGAATGCCGCGTGTCGAGTCCATGACGCCAACGGAGCGTAAGCATCCGAAGGTGGTGAACGCCATCCTGCAACCGGCAAGCAAAGTCGGCCCGGGGCGGATTGGTGCCGGAATCCCTGCTATTTTTACGGTGACAGAGGTGTCCCAGGCTACTGCTCTGACCGCGTGATTCGCCCATTCGAGTATCACGCCTCACGGCATCCGGTTCGCCCTCAGCCGTGACGTAATGCCCCGATTCCAGCGGTTTCTGCGGCCTTCAGGCGAGGTGCAACGATGAAACTCACCGGTTCCTGCCATTGTGGGGTGGTACGCTTCACCTGCGAGTCCAAGGCCCCCTACCCGTTCATGCACTGCTATTGC
>NZ_SKOG01000111.1 GCF_007120195.1 Aquisalimonas sp. | reverse complement strand
CGGGCAACTGGCCATGAGCCCGAGCACTGCGGTGGCGTAATCCGTTTCGCGATTGATGCGTATCATGGCGCCAGTGTACACGAAATCGGACCAATTTAGTACAGATTCGTTCAGGCCATCCACCGCAAGACCCGTGACCCGGGCGACCGCTCAGGTGAACAACCACAGGCAGATCGCCACCGCCGCAATCACCGCGACCACATCCGCCGTGAGCGCGGCGGCGAGCGTGTGGCGGATACGCCGGATCTGCACGGCGCCGAAGTATACCGCGATCACGTAGAAGGTGGTCTCCGTGGACCCCTGCAGGGTGGTAACCAGCAGGCCGGTGTAACTGTCGGGGCCGATTGCGGGATCGTTGATGATCGAGGCCATGATGCCATAGGCGCCGGAACCGGAGAGCGGGCGCAGCATGGCCATGGGCAGCGCCTCGGCCGGCAGGCCGAGGCGCTGCGTGAAGGCGCCGACCCAACCCACCATCGCCTCCATGGCGCCGCTGGCGCGCAACATGCCCACGGCCACCAGAATGGCAACGAGGTAGGGGATAATCCGAACCGCCACCTGAAACCCTTCCCGCGCCCCGTCCACAAACACCTCGTAGATCCGCACCCCGCGGACCACGCCGTAGAGCAGGAAGAAGACGATCAGCCCCGGGATGATCCACGGCGCAATCACCCGGCCGTAGACGATGCTCAGGGGAATGAGGCTGAGCAGCCCGGCCAGGAACAGGTAGGAGACCCACACCGGATAGCCGGTCTCAGACTCCGCTGCCGCCCGGGTCATGGCGGGATCGTCCGCTGCGGTATGCGCTTGTGCGTCCGCTGTCGCCTGCCCGGTGGCCGATCGCTCGACAACGGCCTGCGGTGCGGCCGGCGGTGCGCTGAGGCGCTGGTAGGCCTTCGCCGCTACAACCGCCGCCACCGTGGCACAGGCGGTGGCGAACAAGGTCGATGGCAAAATGGCCGCCGGCTCGACAGATCCGGAGGCCGCGCGCAGCGCGATCACCCCGGTGGGTAACAGCGTAATGCTCGAGGTGTTGATGGCGAGAAACAGCGCCATGCTGTTGGTGGCTGTGCCCGGGTGGGGGTTGAGCTTGTCCAGTTCCTGCATGGCGCGGATGCCGAAGGGCGTCGCGGCGTTGCCCAGGCCCAGCGCATTGGCGGACATATTCAGGATCATCGCACCCATCGCGGGGTGGTCCGGCGGGACTTCCGGGAACAGGCGGGTCATCAGCGGGCGGATCAGCCTGGCCAGCACGGTCAGCATGCCGCCCGCCTCGGCGACTTTCATCAACCCCAGGAACAGGGTCATGACGCCGATCAGCCCGATGGCCAGCTCCACGGCGCCGCCGGCCGACTCCACGACGGCTTGTGAGAGCTCGGCCATGGGGCTGACCGCCTCCGGGTCATCCGGCTGCTCGGGGCGATACTGGAGTTGATGCCATGCCGCCGTTACGAAAGCGGCGAGGACGATCACCAGGAAAACAACGTTCATGCACCACCCTCGCCTTACCGGAACCCCGTGGCCGCCGCACCCGCGGCGATGCCCGCCGCTGCACCGAGACCCGCCGCGGCCGCCGCACTGCCGTCCGGCACCAGGCCGGCGCTCAAGCATACAAACGCGACGCTAGTGTCCTGTAGCCGAAATCCGGTTACAGGACACTAGACCACCGCCGGGACTCGGTTCATCCTGTTGCGTCACCCGATTATCACCACCCCATCCCATCGCATGGAGACTCACTGCATGACGCGCGTGACGGGCTTTATTGTCTTCGCAGCCGCCGTGCTGACGGCACTGATTTTCGTGGTTATCGCCAGCTTCAACCGCATGCCTGAGCCCTACGCGGCCTGCGTCGACTCCCACCGGGAGCGTCCCGATGTGGCCCTGGGCCAGATCTACAACGCGGACCTGGTGCTCGAAGAAGACGCCTCCAGCGTTGAAGAGGGCGAACACGAGACAGTGGGCTACCGCATCATCACCGCAAAGGTGGCGCCGGCAGCCCGTGCGGCCGGCCAGCCGGTGACCATCATCTGCTACGAGGTGGATGGCCACGGCGGCGTGATTCTCGACGAGGACACTTTTCGCGAGAGGCTTGGGTTCGCGCACGACTAATCATCCAACGCGTGTCGACGATTCTGGATGCACCGAAACGGGAACAGCGCCAGACACGGGGCCACCACCGGCGCCCCGCACTCGCGACACGCCTCACCGCGCCCTGAGAGCCAGCGCCAATAGGCCAGCAGCGCACGCACCGCCTCCACCCCGGAGGCCAGCGCGCAGACCATGCCGACACTCGCAAGCGTGGCGGACGGCAGGGACAGGGTGTTCGCGTCCGGCATCAGCACATAACCCCCCACCCCGAGGGCTGTCCCTGCCATCAACAACACGCCTGCCGGCATCAGCAGGCGGTTGATCAACCGCGCATGTTCATTGGCCATCCACCCAGTCTCCCGGCCCGAGCATCAACGGGTTGCTGGTCATGGCACGGGCAACCGTCGCGCCGCAGCGCCATTGCGCAAACACTACGGGAAACTCCCAATGTCCGATCGATGCGTGTTGGCTTTCAATAACACCACATCCCACTGATGCGGAGAGTCAGCCATGGCACGCCGGACGGTTCCTTTCCTGATGAGCACGCTGTTTGCGGTCCCCGCACTTGGTGCCGAGCAGGCCCTGCCGACGACAGAGCCGCCCGTTGTTCCGCTGCCCCTCGAGCAGTACGACAACGACAAGCTCTCGGGAGGCCCGTCAAAGGACGGTATTCCCTCGATCGACGATCCACGATTCTGGTCTGTCGACCGGGCCGATGCGTTTCTCGAAGACGAAGACCGGGTCATCGGTGTCTACCGCAACGGCAAGGCCAGGGCCTACCCTCAGCGCATTCTCGTCTGGCACGAAATTGTCAACGACACGATCGCTGGCGACCCGGTGGCGGTGACCTATTGCCCGCTCACCGGCACGGCCCTGGGCTTCGAACGTGGCGAGACGGAGCTCGGCGTATCCGGCCGGCTGGTCAACAGTAACCTCATCATGTACGACCGCGCCACCGACAGCTTCTGGCCGCAGATCCTCGGGACGGCGATCAACGGTCCCCTGGCCGGCGAGGGGCTGGAGGAGTTCCGCGTGTTCTGGACCACCTGGGAGAATTGGCGCGACCGCCATCCGGACACAGAGGTGCTCTCGTCAGACACGGGGTTTGTCCGCAACTACCGCCATGACCCCTATGGCGACTACACCCCCGTGTCCGGCTATTACGCGGAGGATTCCGGAACCATCTTCCCGGTTCAGCATGAAGACGACAGGTACCCGAACAAGCGGGAAGTCTTCGGCTTTCGCTCGAGCAACGGCGCCGTCGCCGTCGACCTGGATCACCTGGCCGAGGAAGGGTCACTGACCGTCGAGAACGGCGATAACCATTACCTGGTGCTCCATGACGCCGGCCTCGATACAGCGTGGGTCTATCGCGGCGATGACCCGATTGACGTGCCCGAGGGCATCGAGTTCAATGCCGCCGGGCCAAGCCATGCGGCGCTGGATAGCCTGGAAGCGGTCAACGGTTTCGAGGCGATGTGGTTCGCCTGGGTGGCATTTTACCCCGACACACAGGTGATCGACGGCTCATGATGCAACGGGTTGCGGCAATCGGAACGGGGTTGGCGTACGCGCTGTTCTATCTGTTCAGCATTGACGATGTGATGATCGAGCCGCGCGCCGAGTGGTTCGTGCAGGCCGGCGCGGCCAGTGTCGAGCGCATACTCACCATGCGCTCGCCGTTCCTGTTCGAGGCAATCGCCCTCGTGGAAGCGGGCTGGCTGGTGCTCCTGCTCAGCCCCATGAACCTGCTCATTGCCCTCGGCCTCGGCGCGCTGGTGGCCGTCAACGTCCACGGCGCAATCATGCTCTACAAGGCGCCGCAGGCCTGCGGCATCTCGCAGGCGAGTTCTGCGAGCAGCGCGGTTCCGGCGCTGCTGGCGGGCTCCGCCTGCTGTGCGCCCAGCCTGCTGCTGGTGCTGGGAATTCCTGCCTTGGGGGCGTTCGCCGGGTTGTTCGGGTATCTGATTCCCCTCTCCGCCGCCGCGCTAATCGCCAGCCGCATCTGGCAACGACGTCGCGGCGCACCGGCCATGTGGGCGCCGATCGCGGGGTCCACCCCTTGACCCCCCATTCGCCCCGGGACGGCTCAAGCGCGACGCATCACAACAGCCAGTCGCGATACTGCTCCGTGGAGAGCACCATCCGGACCATGTCGGAGCTGTTTCGGGCATCGAGCTTCTCCAGCACATGGGCCCGGTGAACCTCCACCGTGCGCACGCTCACGTTCATATCATCGGCAATCAGCTTGTTCAGCTTGCCCTGCAGCATGCCTTCCATGACCTCACGCTCCCGCGGCGTCAGCTTGTCAAGGCGCTTTTCGATGGCGGCGCGCTCCGCCGCGTGCGCGTGCGTGGTGCGATCCAGCTCGAGCCCATTGCGCACCTTCTCCAGCAATTGCTCGTCACGGAACGGCTTTTCCAGAAAATCGAGAGCCCCGGCCTGGACGGCACGCACGGCGAGCGGGATGTCACCGTGGCCGGAGATAAAGACGGCAGGCATATTCACGGCGCGTTCGCGCAAGGCTTCGAGCAGTTGCAGACCATCCATCTGCGGCAGCCGCACATCGAGGATCAGGCAACCGGCACTGTTCTCACTGACCTGATCCAGCAACGCCCTGGGCTCCTCGAACCCGGCAACTGCCAGGCCCTCGTTCTCGAGCATAAAGATGATCGACTCGCGGACGTCGGGATCGTCATCCACCACATAGACCACCTGATCCATAGGGT
>NZ_SKOG01000174.1 GCF_007120195.1 Aquisalimonas sp. | reverse complement strand
CGCTCCCCCAGGTGATAGAGCAACTGGTCTGTTGCCGCCTCGCTGCCGCCCGACACCGCCCACAGATCGCGGAGATCACTGGCGCCGAGATTGCTCACGCCCCAGTGCCGGATCTTCCCCGCTTGCTGCAGGTCCTGGAAACCGGCCACTGCCTCCGCCAGTGACGCCCCACCGCGCCAGTGCAGCAGATAGAGATCGATGCGGTCGGTCGCCAGCCGCTGCAGGCTGTGCTCGCAGGCGGCGGCCATACCGGAGCGGGAGGCGTTGTGCGGGAAGACCTTGCTGACCAGGAACACCTCGTCGCGACGGCCGGTGATCGCCTTCCCGACCACCCGCTCGGCGCCGCCGTCGCCGTACATCTCCGCGGTGTCGATGAGGGTCAGCCCCTGGTCGAACCCCGACTGCAGCGCGGCCACCTCGGTCCGGTGATCGCTGCTGCGCTCGCCCATGTGCCAGGTGCCCTGGCCCAGTGCGGGCACCTGCTCGCCATCGGGAAGGTCGACGTATCGCATGGTCACCTCGGTACAGACCGGCTGCGCAAAACCGGCAGTAGAGTTGCCCCTATCCGTGCGACGGTAGAGGCTGCGGAAATTTGAGAGGCATTCAGTGTAACCCCCGGAGGCCGCACTTCAGGGCGAGTCTTCGTGCGGCACTTCGAGCAGGCGCTCGCTGCGCCATACCCGCACGATGCGCACGTGCATCGCATCACGACGGTAGACGATCCGAAACGGCCGTCGGATCAGCTCGCGCAGGGAGGGCTGCTCGAACTCCGGGACGATCCGACCCATGTCGGGATGATCGGCCAACACCTCGATGCTCGCCACGATCTCGCCGAGTAGGCGCTCGCCCACGCCGGGCTCGCCCTGTTTGGCGTACCAGGCCCGAATTGCTTCCAGATCGGTGAGCGCGGATTCGGCGAATCGGATAGCGACCTTCGGCATGCGGCTACTTCAAGCCGAGCCGTGCCTTGGCGTCTGCGAGGGAGAGCTCCCGGCCGGCCTCGAGGTCGGCAAGACCGGCGACGACCGCCCGCATGAATGCCCGCTCTTCCTCGGCCGCCTCGTAGTCGGTCACCGACTGCACCACGGCCACACCGCGTCCGCGGCTGGTGAGCAGCACAGGACGATGTACGTCTGTCACATGCTTGATGACGCGGCCAGGGTTCACCTTCAGGTCGGTAAGCGGAATGACGTCCTCGGAGAACTTGGTGCTCATGCTTGGACCCCCGGACCCCATTAACAGTCCTGATGATAGCGCTTGTTGCCGGACCTCTCCAAGGAATGTGAGCACCGGGGGCTGGGCGTGACCACCTTATCGGCAGAGGGCAAGATGCCACTCCTACCCAGGCAACGGCAATCGCCCTGACCCTGCCATCGGGTCGTCCCGTCTCTGCTCAGTTGCGCTGGCGACCAGGCGAATAGATGCCATATCATCAATGCATCTACACATCGGTACCAAGCCATGCGCACCACTTTGGAGATCGACGACGACCTGCTCGCGGCAGCCCGCGAGATCGCCCGACGCGAGCGCAAGCCTTTGGGCAAAGGGATATCCCAACTCACCCGGCAAGCGCTGACCGGGGCCGGACAGTCTGCCGGCGCGGATTCCGGCATGCACGGTGCTGGCGGTTTCCGGCCGTTTCCGTCCCGCGGCACCCCGGTGACCAACGAGACCACCGACCGACTGCGCGATAACGAGGGCGTCTGATGCGGGCGCTACTGGACGTGAACGTCCTGATCGCTCTGCTGGACGGCGCCCAAGTTCACCACGGGATCGCCCATGCCTGGCTGGCGCGGGAAATCGACCACGGCTGAACCTCCTGCCCGCTCACGCAGAACGGCTGTATTCGCATCATGTCCCAGCCCGCCTATCCCGGCGCGCTGCGCGTTGGCGAGGTCGCGGAGCGCCTGCGCAAGGCGGCCGCCGGTTCGGCGCACACCTTCTGGCCGGACGACGTTAGCCTGCTCGCCACCGGCGCACTCCAGTGGGAGCATGTCCTTGGCCATCGCCAGATCACCGACGCCTATCTGCTGGCATTGGCTGTCTCTCACGGCGCCCGCTTCATCACCTTCGACCGGCGCATTGACCGCTGCGTGGTAGCGGGCGCGGGGGCGCAGCATCAGGTGACGCTGATTTGATGCAACCGCGCGGGGTTGTGTCGATTCCACCACCTTGTCCCGCTTTGGCGCTACCCAGAACCAAGTAGCTCCTCGATTGTCACGCCAATGTCTCGAGCGATTCTTCGTAGCAGCGTCGGCGAGATGTCCCGTCCTGCATGAAACGGTACAATTGTGCTGCGACCATCGACGTGGCGAAACTGTTTGTGTGAACCACGTTGCCTTATCTCGCTGAAGCCGTGCTGCTTCAGAAGCTCGACAACCTCGCGTGGTTTAAGTGCGGGAACAGACCCCACCTCTCAAGCGACCTGAACCTTGCGCACCCCCACGAATTCTGATTCCAGCTCCGGTTCGCCGTCCTCAAGGAGCATCGAGATTACTTCCTGAAGATTATCCTCAACCTCATCCATAGTTGAACCTTGGGTGTGGGCACCAGGCCATCCCGGCACGTAACCGACAAACAATCCAGTATCAGCATCTCGCTCAACCACAACATCGTATGTTTTCATGGTTTTAGCTTCCTATGCATCTGAGCGTGCCGAGTTAGGCTGATATTTCCTCAAAGAGTCTGTCGGTTGGCAGAGGTAGATGGCCTTCGATTCTCCCGCCAGCGGGAGGACGCTGCAACCCTTTCCACGGCCCCCCATGGACACGCGTGTGGCGATTGAGCGCCGAGCCGAAGCCATGGATGAAGGGCACCGCGCCGCCCCGGGCCTGCGGGCTCAACGGCTTCGCCCCGGTGCTCGACATCTCACTGGCACCGCTGGTATTGGCGCATCACGGCCAGAAGATCACGCTCGCCGTGGCGGTGCTGTGCTATCTCTTGGCTTGGCTCGTCGTCCGCAGCTGGCGCACGTCGGCATCGCCGGGTGCGGGGGGCCACGCCGCAACGTCCATCAGCTTATGACGGTACACTCGTGCCGGCCGTTTCCCATTCAAGGAGGTCGCGAAGCATGACCGAGGAAGCCGAACAGCTCGGCGAGGCGCTGGCGGCCGCGGTCGCCAACGGCGAACGCGAGCAACTGCGAACCCTGATCGAGGGCCTGCATCCGGCCGACCTGACCACGGCGCTGGACGGCCATGAACCGGAGGTGGCCTGGCGGACACTGGCGGAACTCTCCGCCGATGACCGGGCCGAGGCCTTCGGCTACCTGGACCCCGAACGCCAGATCGAGCTTGCCCAGCACCTGGACCGCCGCCAGCTGGCCCACGTATTCCGCTACATGCCCGCCGACGAACGGGTCGACCTGTTCCAGCGCCTGTCGCCGGAGCAGCAGGACGAGCTGCTGCCGAGCCTGGCCCAGGCCGAGCGCGACGACATACGTCGGCTGGCGAGTCACGAGGAAGGCACGGCCGGCGCCATCATGACCTCGGAATACGCCACGCTGGCGCCGGAACTGACCGCCACCGAGTCGATCGAACGGCTGCGCCGCGAGGCGCCCGACAAGGAGACCATCTACCAGGCCTACGTGGTCGATGCGCAACGGCGGCTGCTGGGTACCGTGTCGCTGCGTGACCTCATCGTGGCGCGCGGCAGTACGCGAGTCTCGGAGCTGATGACGACCGAGGTGATCGCGCTGCCCGCGAGTGCCGGCCGGGATGAGGCGGCAACCCTGATCAGCCGCTACGACCTGATTGCGCTGCCCATCGTCGACGAGCAGGAACGCCTGATCGGCATCGTCACCTACGACGACGCCATGGACGTGGCCGAGGCCGAGGCCACCGAGGACTTCGACCGCATCGGCGCGGTCAACACGCTCGACACCAGTGTCCGCGCCGCCGACATTCAACTGCTGTATCGCAAGCGCATCGTCTGGCTGGTGATCCTCGTGTTCGCCAACGCACTCTCGGGTACCGGCATCGCCGCCTTCGAGGAAACGATCACGGCGCATGTGGCGCTGGTGTTCTTCCTGCCGCTGCTGATCGCATCCAGTGGCAATGCCGGCGCCCAGGCCGCGACCCTGACCGTGCGCGCGCTCGCCACCGGCGACGTGCAGCTTTCCGACTGGGGCCGGATGCTGGCCCGCGAACTGTGTGTCGCTCTGCTACTTGGAATCACCATGGCATTCGCGGTCTCACTGCTGGGGTTCGTGCGCACGGGTCCCGAGATCGCGCTGGTGGCGGCACTCACCATGGTCAGTGTCGTCGTGCTCGGCAGCCTGCTCGGCATGTCCCTGCCGTTCGTGCTCGAGCGTTTCCGGCTCGATCCCGCGACCGCCAGCGCGCCGCTGGTCACCTCGCTCGCCGATATCTGCGGCGTGGTGATCTATTTCTGGATCGCCAGCCGCCTGCTGCCGGCGGTTGCCTGAACCGGATGCTGCACGGGGACACGAACAGCGGCACGAGGGGAACTCGCGATCCCGCGATCGTGCGGGTCGCCGTTCCCGGCGGCAGCAGATGTCTTATCCTCGAGCGCGTGTCGCATGACTGCTTGCAGTAGCACACGCACACACGTTGGCGGATCCATCGGTCGATCTCCAGCCCAAGGCGGAAAACCGCGCAGGAAGTGCGGATACGAATGTGGAGTTCTCAGGGTTGTGTCAGTGGCTTGTCCGTCCGGGGATCGTCGGCTTCAAAGGTCATTGGCCCAGCTGTTGCGACCCAGCTCAACAACACGCGACACCTCTGACGCGGGGACTGCCTCTGTGTCGCCGAGTTCCAGCGGGTCGTAATGAAAGACATAGAGCCGCGAGGCAAACTCGGCGATCGGCAGCGATGCTTCCCCGTACAACT
>NZ_SKOG01000231.1 GCF_007120195.1 Aquisalimonas sp. | reverse complement strand
CGCCGGCGATCATGGCGGCCTGCAGGGCTGCACCCGTGGCCACGCACAGGTCCGGATCCAGCTCGCTGCGCGGCTGCAACCCCAGTTCCTCCTCGAGGCGGCGCTGGATGACCGGGGTGCGGGTCGCGCCACCGACGAGCAGGACCTCGTCGATTTCGGACGCGGTCAGCTTTGCACCTTCGAGCGCGGTGTGGACGGCCTCCAGTGTTTCGGCGAGATAGGGCTCGATCATTGCCTCGTAATCGTGCCGCTCGAGTTCCACGTCGAGATGTATCGGGCTGCCGTCGTGTTCCAGCAGGTATTCCTCTTCGACACGGGCATAGGGCGCGTCGGATAGCCGGATCTTTGCGGCTTCCGCCGCGCGCGCCAACCGTGCCATCACCCGCGGATCGCTGCCGGCGTCGACTGCGTGCTCCTCCTTCAGCCGATGCTGCAGGTGTTCGATGATGCGCGCGTCGAAGTCATCGCCGCCCAGATGATTGTTGCCGTGACTGGCAAGAACCTCGACGACGTCCCCCTCGACGCGCACGACGGAGACATCGAAGGTCCCGCCGCCCAGATCGTAGACCAGGACATGCTTGCGCTGGGGGTGTTCGGCCTCGTAGGCGAGGGCGGCGACGGTGGGTTCATTGATGATGCGCCTCACCTCGAGCCCGGCCAGCTCACCGGCATCGCGCGTGGCCTGACGCTGGGCGTCCGAGAAGTAGGCCGGTACAGTGATCACGGCGCGGCCCACAGGGCCATGCAGGTAGTCCTCGGCGGCGCGCTTGAGCCGACCCAGGATCAGGGCGGAAATCTCCTGCGGGCTGTACTCGGTTCCGCCGAGGGGCACCCGGATGTCCTCGCCCATGCGGCGCTTGATCGATCGAACCGTGCGCTCCGGGTGCAGGGCCGCCTGGTTGCGGGCGGCCTGGCCGACCAACAGTGACCCGTCCTCGGCGAGCCCGACCACGGATGGCAGCAGTCGTGACCCTTCGATTTCGATGACCTCGACCTGCCCCGCCTGGATGACGGCCACCTCGGAGTTGGTGGTGCCCAGATCGATGCCGATGATGGACTCGCTCACGAATCGTTTCCCCATTTGTTGACGATGACTTCGGCGGTGCGCAGCAGCGCGTCTTCCTGCACGAAGCCCTTGCGGATTTCGGCGACCACAGTGCCGCGGGCCTGCGACGGTTCGTCGGCTGTGTCCACCGCGCGCATCGTATGCGGGTCGAAGGGCCGGCCGAGCGTTGCCAGCGCTTGTACCCCGTGGCGACTGAGTATGCCGTCGAGATTACGCAGGTTCATGTCCATGCCTTCGGCCATGCGGGCGACGAACGTCCCGGCGCCGCCGCGCCGGGCCAGCCAGCCGGGCCGGTACTGCCCCGCGTGGTCGCGACCGGCCTGGAGCCGGTCACGCAGGTCCAGCAGCTCCAGCAACAGCGGCCGTTCCACCTCGTGGCGTTCGCGCGTCGCGCGCGCCTGGGAACGATCCAGCTCCTGCTGGAGGCGCTCGTTGCTTCGGCGCAGCGTGTCGAAGGTCTCCGCGAATCGCTCCAGGGCCGTCTTGACCTGCCGGGATTCCAGCCGAACCTCGTTCTTGACCGCGGCGAGCTCGGAGAGCAGCGTGAACAGGTCCGGAGTCTCTGGTTCCGCCGCAGCCCCGTGCCCGTCGGCTTCCTCGAGATAGGTGCGAAACTCCGCCACCAGCTGCTCGCGCTCACTGGCATCCATCAGGGCTCACCCCGCAGCAACGCCCGGAAAACATCCAGCGTGGGCCGCTGCGAAGCCTGCGCCGGAGCCACGCGGTCGAGGAGATCGTTGACCCGGGGGGGTGCCGGCGTAAACAATTCGTGAGCGAGCCTGTCGCGCCGGGTGGCGATGGATTCATAGGCCTGGCGCACGGCGTCAAATTGCGCCGCATCCCGCTCGGGCGGGCAGGCCCTGACGGCCGCCAGATAGGCGGCGTGGATGGTCTCGTCGTCGGCTTCGCGGGATACACCGAGAAGCAGATAGGGGTCGCGCATGGTGTGCCTTTGATCTAGAAGAGGTCGAGTTGATCGGGGTCGTTATCGCCATCGTCTCGCGAGCGCTTGCGGCCCTTCCGGGGTGGCGGGTCGTCGGCCTGCGCCGGGAGGGGCGGTAATTGGCCCGCCCCCTTGGCGGCCTCCAGAATGCGCAGTAGGTCGTCCCGGCCGAGAGTCTCCTCGATCTCGCGCAGTTGATCGCCCACCTCGCCCGGGCTGGCCAGAATCGCGCCCAGCCACTCAGCCACATCCTCGGACGGTGGCGTGTGCGGTTCGCCGATCGGAAACGCGGGCGGGGGACTGCCCAGTTCGCCCATAAAACCCATCCCGAAGGGTGAAAGCTCGTCGAGTAGCTGCAGCAGGCGCTGGCTGGTGCGTTCGTCGCCCGATTCCCGTGCCTGCTCGAACGCGGTCTCGAGCGCGTGCAGGTCGCGTACCGTCAGCCGCACGGAACGCGCGTCCTTGCCCTCCACCTGGTGCAGAACGAAGATGGGCTCCCCAGGCCAGCGCTGCAGCGCCGCCGTGGCGAAGGTGCAACGTAGCGCGGGCTCCCCGGCGGTGCGCAGGCTTTCGCAGACGATGGTGTAATCCTCGTAGCCCAGCTCATCACTGTGCGCCGCCTTCTCGAACACGCCCCGCAGTGGTGCTATGGCGTCGGGTGTGCGCGCCCGGTTGGTGTCCGTTGCCTCCCGCAGCAGGCGGGCACAGGCCAGCAGGTCGGATCGATCAGGTGGCGGAGGCGGCAGCAGTCGGGCCTTCTTCAGCACCGCCTTGGGCGTCAGGTTGAGTCGCTGCGCTTCCAGCGCCAGAGCCAACCGGCCGCAGAGCCCACCGCCAAGCTGCTCACAGGCCTCGCGCAGCGTCGCCACCGCTGCGGCCTGGTCGTCCGGCAGCCGGAGCAGCCCACGCATCAGCGCGACCTGCGCCTGCCTCGGTTTGCCATCGGCCCAGCGGTCGGCCTGCTCCAGCTCCCGCTGCGCCAGGTCATTGCGTCCCTTGAGCACCTGCTTGCGCGCATGGGCGATGTGGGCGTTGAACAGGCTTGCCTTGGCCCGGCGATTAATCGGATCCTGCTTGAGGATCCGCGCAGCCAAGCCTGCCGCCTTCTTGAAGGTGCCCCCGGCGAGCGCGGTCTCCAGGGCCTCGTGCAACAGGGTCGCGTCCTCGGGAAAGCGATCCAGCGCACGATCCAGCCAGTACCGTGCTGGCTGGAGCCTGTGGGTCTGCCGGTAGTGTGCAATGAGCTGCTGGTAGGCTGGACGGTAATCAGGGTCCAGGTGCAGGCTCTCCTCCAGCGCCTGTTCGGCCATCTGGCGCTCCGGCGAGGCCAGACTTGGCAACTTGCCGCCAGCGCACCGGCGGTGGACCAGGGCGATCCGCAGGGCATCATCGCTGCCCGCCGGCGGGTCGTTGCGGCCATGCTCGGCGCGGATCTGGTCGACAAAACTCGCCCAGGTGGTGTTGATCGTCCAGAGGTCCAGGTTCTCCGCCTCCGCGCCCATCGCCGCGAGCAAAAACCGGTCTCGATCGGGGAGCTCGGCACCCGTGAAGCGGGGCGGCAGCCCCGGGAGATGCGCCTGCGCCAGGGCGCGTAGCTTTTGACGCGCCCAATCCGCCCCCAGGGCCTGATTGTTGCGCTGGAGCAGCGTGACGAGGCGGGAGCTGTCGGGTTCACGGCCGTCGCGCATGAGCTCGCGCCAGAGCTGGCAGCGGCGTTGGGGCCAGCCGCGTAGTGCCATGGCGAAAGCCTGCGTGTTTGGTCCGGCCTGTGCCAGCTGCGAGGCAAATTCCCATTCGGGCAGCATGGCAAGACGGGCAGCGGCAGCCAGTGTATGGAACGGGGAATGGGTCGCGACGCGCTTCAGCAGGCCCAGGCTGCGGTTGGCATCGTCCGCCGAGGCGAGCAGGGCCTTGAGGATTAGCGCGAAGTCGCGATAGGGGGAACGAAAGGGGATCGCCTCGAGCTGGCGCGCCGCCTCGTCGTCATCGCTGCTGCAATACGCCTCCAGTGCCGCCCTTGCCGGCGCACCGTCGCGCAGCACTGGATCGTCGGCGCGAAGGCGATCGAATCCGTCGGAGTCGGTGAGGAACGCCGCCGCCAGGTGGCCGCGAGCGCACGCGACATCGGCAGAGTGGCCGTTCGCAAGCAATTCCTCATAGCCCGCGAGCGCTGCTTGCACCCGGCCCATGCGCAGCAACAGCGCAAGATGGCGGGGTGCCGGGGGCACGCCCGGGCAGTAGAAGGCGCGGTTCTCCCAGAGCGTCAGCGCCTCCTTGTGCATGCCCTTGGCCTCCAGATCGACGGCCCGACCGGCATAGGCATCGGCCAGCCCCTCGATCCAGACCTCCGGCGGCTCACTCTTGGCAAGGGTCTTGAAGGCCTCGATCGCGTCGCGGAACTTGCCGGCCGCCAAGGCCTCACGGGCCTGTTCGACCAGGGTATCCGGCGAGGTCTTCGCGGCCTGCTTGCCCGCGTGGCGCGACTTGCGTTTCCTGATTTTGCTCTTGCTGGTCACGGAGCCTGGCTACTGGGATTTGTATGAGCAAGGAATCATCGGTGGCCTGCTCGGGTTCGCGGGCCGACGGTTGGTGAGTATAGGGCAGGTCGACGGTCAGTGTCATGCCGCGGAGATCGTCTCTCGCGCTCCAGCAAGAATTCACGGCGGTGCCCATACCTTCGCTCGCATTGCCGAAGGCGCTCGCGCCGCGCGCTATCCGGCGCGTTCGCAGCCGCAGGTCCGCTCAGCCGTCGTCCCACCGCGAATCGCACCGGCCGAGCCACCCCCCGTGGTCAGCTTCGTTGAAATGCCTGCTATGGGCCGTAGCGCTGTCGCGTAGTCGGATTAGCGCAGCGTAATCCGCCTTCAAACGGCCTGCGCCGCAGGCGCACGATAGCTCGGCGGT
>NZ_SKOG01000236.1 GCF_007120195.1 Aquisalimonas sp. | reverse complement strand
GCACACTGGCCGCGCGCAATGAAGCCGTGATCACGGCGCTGGATGACGCCGCGGTTGCCGTGGCGCGGATCGAGACGGCGCGACCCCATAAGTCTGTGGCTGCCGAGCGGGCCTTGCAGGAGCTGCAGCGATTCGTTGAAGGAGCGGAGCGCTACCACCGCAGCGATTGAACTCGGGAGTGAACATGAACGACAAGGACCACAGCGCCAACCTGAACGCCCCGCTTGAGTTGTCCGTGCCGGAGGTCGGCGAGCTCGGCGGTGATGCTGGCACGCAGGCTCGGGAGGCGGAACTCGCTTCCCAGGCGGACGCCTTCGTTCGCGACGTCCTGGCGGTCGATCCTGCCCAGGCGCATCAGCAACGCGAGGCTGTCGACACGATGGGGGCCGATGTGCAGGAGGAGGCAGCGCACCGCAGTGCCATGCTCCAGACACCACTGCGCCAGCTTGCCCACCAGGGTGATGACGGGGGGCCAGTGGCCCGTTCGCTGGACGATCTCCGGGGGCGCATGGAGGAGCTGGACCCGAACCGGCAAAAGCTCTCCCAAGACGGTCTGTCGCGCCTGCTGGCGCGGATCCCCGGCGTGGGCAGCCGATTGCAGCGGTACTTCCGCCGTTTCGAAACCGCACAGGAGGCACTGGACGCCATAATCCGCGATCTGGAAGCCGGTCGCGACATGCTCCGGCGCGACAACCTGACACTCAGCGATGACCAGAGCGCTTTGCGGCAGAGCCTGGAGCGGCTGGAGCAACAAGTCGCCTTCGGCCGCCTGGTCGACGAGCGCCTCGAGGCAGCGGCGGCGGAATACGACGCCGACCACCCGCGCCGCGCCTTCCTGGAGAATGAGCTGCTCTTCCCGCTGCGCCAGCGCATCATGGACCTGCAGCAGCAGCTGGCCGTGGCCCAGCAGGGCGTGTTGGCCCTGGAAGTGGTGATCCGTAACAACCGCGAACTCATGCGCGGCGTCGACCGGGCAATCAATGTCACCGTCTCGGCGCTCAATGTGGCGGTCACTGTGGCCCTGGGGCTGGCCAATCAGCGCCTGGTGCTCGACCGTGTCGAGGCTCTGAACACCAGCACCTCCGCCATGATTGCCGGTACGGCGCGCACCCTGCGCAGCCAGGGTGTCGACATTCAGAACCGCGCGGCATCGACCTCTTTGGACATGGAGCAACTGGAGCAGGCATTTGCCGATGTAATGGCCGCCATCGATGAGGTGTCGCGATACCGGCGTGAAGCCCTTCCCAGGCTGGACGCACAAATCGATCGGCTGGATCAGCTGGCCGAACGCGGCGGTGCGGCCATTCGCTCCATGGAGGAAGGCAGAGCCTCCGACGTCGGCCGCTGAGAGATGGCACAATTCTTGGGATGGTTCGTCATTAGGCGGGTGTTAAGCAATGAGTGCATATGTGATCGGCCATATCACCATCAAGGATGCTGGCGTCTGGGAGGAATACCGCTCCAGGGTACCCCCGACACTGGAGGCCTGGGAGGGCGAGGTGCTCTTCCGGGGTCAGCTTGCGGAGGTGCTCGCCGGGGATCACCGTCACGAGACGGTGGTCGCGCTGCGGTTTCCGAGCCCGGAGGCCGCCAAGGGTTGGTATGATTCCAACGCCTACCAGGCCTTGATTCCCCTGCGCAAGCGTGCGGCGCGGGTTGTGCTGTTGCGCTTTGACGGTGAGGGTGAATGAGCCATGCGCTGGGTAACACCGAGTCGCAGGCCGGTGGCATTATTGCCGCGCTGCCAGGATTGCCGGCGGCTGCCCTGGCGTTAGGGTACCCACGGTCTTCGGAGATGGCGATCACTGGTCTGTGAACGTGAAGTACGGCGCTGTGGCCCCGCGCGTCTCGCGTGCCTTGCGTAGCTCATCGCGTGCAACACTGCGCAGATGCACCTCATCCGGCCCATCCAGAAAGCGCATGGCTCGACCCCAGGTCCACAGGTAGCTCAGCGGCGTGTCCGGCGTGAGCCCCATGGCCCCGAAGACCTGCATGGCACGGTCCACCACCCGCGTTTGCAAACGCGCGACCACCGCTTTGATCCCGGAGACCGCCGTGCGCGCCGCTTGTGCCCCGCCGGTGTCGATTCGCCAGGCAGCCTGCAGGACCAATAGCCGGGCCTGATCGATCTCCAGGCGCGACTCCGCAATCCAGTCATTGATGTTGGCTTGATCCGACAGATAACGCCCGAACGAGCGCCGCTCCAACGCCCGCTCGCGCATCAGTTCCAGCGCCACCTCGCACTGGCCGATGGAGCGCATGCAGTGATGGATGCGCCCGGGGCCCAGCCGCGCCTGCGCCATGGCGAACCCCCGCCCTTCCTCCCCCAGGAGATTGTCCACTGGCACGCGCACATCCCGAAACACCAGCTCACAATGCCCTTCCGGCGAGTGGTAGTGCATGATCGGGATGTTGCGCACGATTTCCAGGCCGGGCGCATTCATGGGCACCAGGGCCATGCTGTGACGGCGATGCGGGTCGCTCTCTGGGTCCGTGGTCGAGACACCGAGGACAATGCCGAGTTCACAGTGCGGATGCGCGGCGCCGGTGATGAACCACTTTCGCCCGTTGATCACGTACTCATCGCCCTGGCGGCGGATGGACGTTTGCATATTGGTGGCATCCGACGATGCCACATCCGGCTCACTCATGGCAAAGCAGGAGCGTATCCGCCCCTCCAGTAGCGGCCGCAGCCAATCCTGATACTGCCTGGGCGTGGCAAATAGGTGCAGCAGCTCCATGTTGCCGCTGTCCGGGGCAGAGCAGTTGAACACCTCCGAGGCCCAGTGCACCCGTCCCATCACTTCGGCGATCGGTGCGTAGTCCAGCGTGCTGAGCGCTCGCCCCGGTTCGTCGTCCCGCAGCCCTGGCAAGAAGAGGTTCCAAAGGCCATCCCAGCGCGCCAGGGCCTTGATGTCATCGATCAACTCGACCGGGTAGTTTCCGGCGGCGACCTCCTGGTGCCACTGAGCGTTATACGGCAGCACATAGTGTTCCATGAACTGGACGACCCGTACCCGCAGTTCCTCCGCTGTAGCGCTGTGTTCGAAATCCATGGATCACCTCCCGCGTTCCGTCACCGCGTGTTAGCGTAACGCCTCCATAGGTTGAAGACATGACACAGGTCAAGGGAGATCGGAACATGCGGCTGGAAGTCGGGTGCGTGATCCGTATGGAATGCCCACAGCCGACGCCGCTGATCCTGCTGCTGCGGCCACGCAGCGGGCTCCATCAATGGGTTGTGAGCGAGAGCTATCATCTGACGCCACAGGTCCCGGCCACCGAGTATTCGGATGGCTTCGGCAATCTGTGCCAGCGTCTGGTGGCGCCCGCGGGGGCCTTTCGTATCGAAACCCGGGCCGAGGTTGCCGTTGCCGGGTGGGACGACGCTGGGCCGGGGGCGCCCTATGTAGCGGTGGAGTGGCTCCCGGACGAGGTGCTCGGCTATTTACTGCCGAGTCGCTTTTGCGACTCCGATCGCCTGGGTTCAGTTGCCGCGGAAGCCTGTCGCGGCGCATCCATGGGTTACGATCAGGTCGCCGCCATCTGCCGCTGGGTCCACGCGCGCCTGCGCTATCTGCCCGATTCGGATCCGGCGCCGATTTCGGCCAGGGAGGCGCATGCCCGTGGCGAGGGTGTTTGCCGCGACTTCGCCCACCTGGCGATCGCCCTGTGCCGCAGTCTGAATATTCCTGCCCGCATGGTCTCAGGGTATCTCCAGGATCTGGAGCCCATGGATCTCCACGCCTGGATTGAAGCCTACGTCGGCAACCGCTGGTACACCTTCGACCCTACCTGCCCGCAAACCAACGCGGCGCGGGTAGTCCTGGCCCGGGGGCGCGACGCCGCTGATGTCCCCTTGTTCAACCAGTTCGGTCCCCCGGTGACGCCGTCGGAGGTGACGATCTTCGTGCGCCCGTCGCAGGGCTGATCCGGGGCAATTCCGCTTTACAGTACGACGCCGGAAACTCTTTCGCCTTCCACGCTCCGGTTTCCCCGGCGTCAAGGTCTGCGTGGACGGCTCCAGCATTTCGTGGATACATCTCGGTCACACCGGTCAATGCCCACCCAGAGCCGCGTGACGCCCCGGTGATGACTCAGTTGGGCGTGGTCATGGTCTTTGCTGTGTTTCGTTCCGGGCTTCCAGAAGGCGTGGACGGAGGGGAGGGTGTGCGGTGAGCAGGTGCGACAGGCCGGACGCCCGCATCCTGCTTCAGGGGTGCTATCCCGGCAAGCGTCGGGCTGGCCTGGTCGCGGTCGCGCGATTATCCTGTGCGGACACTGCCATGGCGGGAAGGCGAGCATGCTGGAAGACATTGCGGAATTATTGCAGGGCTGGGTGCTGACGGGCGGTCTTTCGGTCGTCTCTGTCATTGTGGCCCTTGGTGCCTACCGTATTGCTCTCATGATTCTGCGTCGGATGTTGCCGGAGGAGGGTGTCGCGCGCACGTTCCTGAGTCGCGCCGGCAAGGCCCTGGGAGGCGTGATTTCCCTGCTGGTGCTGAAGGTGATCTGGCAGGGTGCACCGACCGACTTGCCGTTCCACGGCGCGGTGCAGCACGTCATTACGCTTGCCCTCATCGTCGCGCTGACATGGGCCGCCGTGCGCTTTTCCGCCGCCGTCGGCGATGTCATCGTCCACCTCAATCCGCCGCTTCCCGAACAGACCCGGGAAGCCCGCAAGATCGAAACCCAGACGCGGTTTATGACGCGGGCGCTGAATATTCTCATAGTGATCGTCGGTCTTGGCGTGGCACTGATGACCTTTCCCGCGGTGCAACAACTCGGTACCAGTCTGCTGGCGTCGGCGGGCATCGGCGGGATCATCCTGGGGTTTGCCGCGCGCCCCGTATTGACCAATCTGCTCGCCGGGATGCAGATTGCGCTCACCGAGCCGTTCCGGATTGATGATGTGGTGATCGTCCAGGGGGAGTGGTGCTGGGTCGAGGAGGTCACCAGCACCTACGTGGTGCTGCGCGTCTGGGATCTTCGCCGTCTGGTAGTCCCGCTGCAGTGGTTCATCGACAACCCCTTCCAGAACTGGACCCGGCATTCCAACAATTTGCGCGGTACGGTGTTCCTCTGGGTCGACTACCGCATGCCCGTCGATGCCCTGCGAGAGGAGTTCATGCGGTTGTTGAAGCAAGACCCTGACTGGGATGGTGAAAGCAGTACCATCCAGGTCACCGATTCCTCCGACCGGGCCATGCAGGTGCGGTTTCTCATGAGTGCAGCGGATTCTTCGCTCGCCTGGGACCTGCGCTGCCGGATTCGCGAGGGGCTGGTCGCGTTCATCCAGCGGGAGTACCCCGAATACCTGCCGCGGATTAGGGCGCAGCTGGCCGATGAGGCCGAATACCAGGCGTTGCCGAGCGGGGTGGCTTGAGCTGCGTGGCGTGCTGCCCGACGACGGCACGCGCGTGAGTGATGACGTGCAACGGAGCAACCGTGGCGGGTGGTCGCGCTCGGTGACGAGGTCCCCTGGTTGCCCCAGACTGCGCGATCAGGAATGGGCTGTCATGGAATGGTTGCGCCCCGTCGCCTGAAACGCCGTTAGGACGAATGACGTAGTTCCTGCCGGCTTTCGCGGATCATCTCCTTTTGTGGTTTGCGCCAGATCGGGTCCTCCTTCGGGTTGAAGCCCGGCTCCAGCGCGCGAATACGCTCCACCAACGGTGGGTGGGTGGCGAGGAGCCCCGGGGCGCGCTTGGCGACCGCCTCGGCGAAGAGCATGTGACGGACCTCCTCGCCGTGGGCGTTATTTAGTCGTTCGGCCTGCTGCAGGGCACCGATTTTCTTCAGCGCATTGGCGAGACCTTCCGGCTCGCGGGTAAACTGTACCGCCGTGGCATCGGCCAGGTATTCCCGCCGGCGGGAGATGGCCGCCTGCAGCATGCGCCCGGCTAGCACCCCGAGGGCGCCGAGGATCAGCAAAACCACGCCGATGGCCATGGCCGCCATGACAACGCGTTGATCCCGCCGCCCGCCACCGGTGAGGAACACGCTGCGCATGGCCATGCGCCCTGCCACCGAGAGGGCGACTAGTCCGAAGATCATCGTCATCAGGCGAAGATTCAACCGCATGTCGCCGTTGGCAATATGGGCGAATTCGTGGGCCACGACGCCCTTGAGCTCCCGTCGGTTGAGAGCGGACAGCGCGCCGTGTGTGATGCCGATGGCCGCAGTCTCCGGGGAATTTCCGGCGGCGAAGGCGTTAATGCCCTGCTCGTGTTTGATCACGAACACCCGCGGCACGGGCAGGCTGGCGGCGATGGCCATCTCCTCGACCACGTTGTACAGCTGGCGTTTGGCCGGGTTCTGGGTGTCCCGCGTGACCTCGGTGCCGTGCATGGATTTGGCGACCTTGGCGCCGTCGCCGCCGAGCATCAGGCCGCGGACTGCGGCGGTGATCAGGATAATGCCCATGACACCCACGCCCACGGCCATCGCGGCAGCGGGGTCAAACTGCTCCAGCAGCGAATCGGCGGCAGGCGCTGTCGCCTCGCGCTGCTGGTCCATCCGCGCCATCTGCCCCTCGGCCCCGCCGAACAGCAGACCGCCGATGGCCCCGGTGACGGCGGCAATCGCGAGCGTCAGCAACAAGAACAGTCCCACCAGCACAGCGGTGCGCCGGCGGGCCTGAGCCTGGGCCTCGGCGAAGTTGAAGAATCCGGTGTCGCTCAAGAGAACTGGACCTTCGGCGGCTCTTGCAGGGTCTCGCGATCCTCGAACTCGAGCATGGCCGCGCGGGTAAAGTTGAACGCGCCGGCAATGATGTTCGAGGGGACGGTCTCCACAGCATTATTGTAACGCATGGCCGCATCGTTATAGGCCTGCCGTGCATAAGCCACGCGGTTCTCGGTCGACGTCAGCTCTTCCTGCAGGCTTTTGAAATTCTCGTTGGCTTTCAGGTCCGGGTAGGCCTCGGAGAGCGCGAACAGGCGGCCGAGCACGCCGCCGAGTTCTCCTTCGGCACGGCCGAGTTGCGCCATGGAGCCCGGGTCGCCCGCAGAGCCGGATGTGCGCTGACGCACCTGCTCGGCAGTGTTGCGCGCCTCGATGACCGCCGTCAGCGTCTCGCGCTCGTGCTTCATGTAGCCCTGCACCGTCTCGACCAGATTTGGAATCAAATCGTGACGGCGCTTGAGCTGGACGTCGATCTGGGCGAACGCATTCTTGAAGGCGTTTCGCTTGCGCACCAGTCGGTTATAGAGCAGGACGCTGGGCAGTACCAGGGCGAGGAGAACGAGCAGGACAACAATAATGGTTTCCATGATCAGCCTCTAGCAGTTTGGCGGGCATTCGCGCGCAGTCCCCGGACACGGCGCGCTTCACCGTCGCGAGTTCACGATGGCGAGCATGGTAGCGGTTCTGGGGGGCTCGGTCATCTCGCCCGCCCCACGAGTGGACGGGGACCGAGCCGCGTGTTTCAGTACCACGGGTCGCACGCCGCAACCGAAGGAGTTTTTCATGGCTGAACCGCTGATTGCCAGCAAGACCCCGTACGTCCTGGAACTGGAGCCTGGTACCTACTGGTGGTGCCGCTGTGGCCGTTCTGCAAATCAACCTTTCTGTGATGGCAGCCATAAGGGAACCGGGTTGGCTCCCGAGAAGTGCACCATTGAGGAGGCGGGAAAGGTCGCCTTGTGCGGATGCAAGCAGACCGGGAACCCCCCTTACTGCGACGGGAGCCACAAGCACGTGAGCTGAAAAAGATTCGGGATGGCCTTCTTTGGCAGCCTGTTGTTCATGCGGACGTGCGGTGGGCCTCAGCTCTGATAGGCCCACCGCAGGATGGCATCTTGCAATTCGATGCCGGGGCCGCGGTGGGCGTCTTCTGCGTTGATGAGCACGACCACTAACAGCTCTTCGCCCCTGGCGCTGCGCACGTAACCCGCGACGCTCGAGACATGATCCAGGCGGCCGGTTTTGAGTCGCATGCGACCAGCGAGTGGCGTACCCCGGAAGCGGTCCCGAACGGTTCCGTCAACGCCGGCGATGGCCAGCGATGCCGCGAATTCCGGCATCACCAGGCTGTGACGGGCCGTGCTCAAGAGCTCAGCCACCTGGCGGGCGGTGACTCGGTTGTGTCGCGACAACCCGGCGGCGTTGTCGATGATCATGCCCTGCGGGTCCACCCCGGAGCGTGCCAGGGACTCCATGAGCGCCGGGGGGCGGTTTTCCCTGGCCGCGGGGGAGGCCTGCCGCTCCGCGTCCAGGGTCAACGCCAGGTGCTGGGCCATCACGTTGTTGCTGTACTTGTTCACTAGCCGTACCACCTCGGCCAGCGGCCGCGATTCATGGATCGTTAACGGATCCGCGTGCGGGGCATACCACTGCGCGATGCGCCAGTCCCCGTCGAACTCGCCGCCCCACTGCTGCCACAGCGCCCCGAACAGGCCGTGGACATACTGCTCCGGCGACAGTGCGGCGCGGGTCATACGGTAGCGGCCGCAGCCGGCCGGGTAACGCCCTTCGAGAATCACTGCATTGCCGGCATCGCCGGATGCGACATGGTAGGTCACGCCGCGCTGATACCCGCCGCAGGCTCCCGGGGCAATTGACAGCCGGCTTTCCACGGGCAGGCCCATCATCGGCGGATAGGTCCGTACGCGCACCGATCGGCCGTCTGGCGCCGGGGCAAGGTCGAAATTCAGAACATTGAAGTTCACCAGCAGCGGATGCGGCTGCTGGTTGTAGGCGCGGAACGGACGGCCGTCGAATGTCCCGGGATCGGCGGCCGCAGGCGGAAATGCGGAAACATCCAGTACCAGATCGCCCGTGATGCGTCTGATCCCGCGGCCGCGGATCTCGCCGACCAGCTTCCAGACATCCTGCGCCAGCAGGTAGGGGTCACCCGCCCCTCGAATCCACAGATCACCTTCGAGCACCCCGTCACGCACGGGGCCCCCGGCATAGATACGGGAGGTCCAGGTAAAAGCGGGTCCCAGTTCACGCAACGCAGCGTAGGTCGTGAACAGTTTCATGACCGAGGCCGGATTCCTTGGCGCATTCGCGTTGAAAGCAAGCCGGGGTGTTGGCTCATCGCGCGCTTCGACCCAGACGCTCACGCTGTCATCGGCGATCTTGTGCGCGTCCATGATCGCGCGCACGGGGATTGGCAGGTCGTCGCCCGCCTGCACCGTCAGCTGTGCGGTTGCCATCAACACCAACGCGGCGATGCCGGCAGCAAACAGCGTCCGCCGGATGCCAGTCCATTGCACCATCTGTGTGAACTCCGTGAGAGGGGTGCGAACATGGCGGTTACACGACACTGGAGGTCAGTATCGAGGACCTGCCAGCAGCGTGCATCCCTGGGGCCAATCATTCTGATGACGGTCTGGCAATTCGATGAATTGGCGAATTTGCAGCCCTGCGTGTCCAGTGCGGGTTGCGGCCCGTCAGCGTGGTTCTTGTCGCGGCCGCGGTGGTGGGCACGCCGCGCTGGCTGCCCGCTGATTATCCCCGCTGCAGTGCTTCGATGACAAAGTCCATCCGATCCTGACCGAAGAACATCGCGTCGTCGACGAAAAAGGTGGGTGCGCCGAAGGCGCCGCGCGCCACCGCTTCATCCGTATTTGCCCGCAGGCGATCCTTGACGTCTTCGCGCGCCACCGCTTCCTGGAACGCTTGCGGGGAGATGCCTGCCTGCTCGACCAGCCGGGCGAGCACCTCGGGATCCTCGAGGTCCTGATCGTGGATCCAGAACCCTTCGAACACGGCTTTGAGGTAGGGCGTAAACGCGGGAGTGTCCAGATAGGCCACAGCGCCACGCATCGCGGTAACCGTATTGATCGGGTGGCGGGAGGGGTAGTTCAGTTCCACGCCGTAGCGGTGCGCCCAGCGCGCGAAGTCCTCGCGCATGTAGCGCCTCTTGGCCGGAACGCTTGGCGGCGGCGTGTTGCCGCTCGCCTTCATGACGGCACCCAGGAGCATCGGGCGCCAGACGATTTCGGCATTGGCCTCGCGGGTCAAACGGGCATGCTGGGTCCAGGCCAGATAACTGGCTGTACTGACGAAATCGAAGAAGCACTCTACTTGCCTGGTCATGACAGCCTCCCGCGGAGTTTGGGCCCTTTACGTTCGGGGCGTCCGGGCCCCATAGTTCCCTCTAACAGCGGTATTGGCAAGGTGTCCGGGGGCGTATTATGCAGGTGAAGCCAAAGTTTTCCGTGGGCGAGGTGGTTCACCACCGGAAGTTCGATTATCGGGGCGTGATCGTGGACGTGGACCCGATCTTTCAGGGGACTGACGAATGGTACGACGCCATGGCCCGCAGCCGGCCGCCGAAGGATCAACCCTGGTATCACGTACTGGTGGACGGGGCCATGCATAGCACCTACGTTGCAGAGCGCCACCTGGAGCCAGACGCGACCGGTGAGCAGATCGAGCATCCCGCGCTCGGGCAGTTCTTCGACCACTTTATCGACGGTCGCTACCACCGCACGGGGCCGCGCCACTGACCGCCCCGAGAGCATTGAGCCTGTGGCCCTACCCCTCGGCGGTGGGGCGTAACACGAGAACCGGGCAATACGCGCCGTGAACCACATCGCGGGTTACGCTGCCGAAAGCAAGCTTGCGCAGTCCGGTATGGCCGTGCGTCGTCATGGCGATCATCGCGCTGGGGTAGCCGGAAACGTATTCTGTGAGAGTACGCGCCGGATCCTTGCCATGGAGCACGTCCCAGTACGGCTGAATTCCGTGTGTCTTTTTGATGCCGGCGGCCTTGTGCTGAACATACCCAGAATCGAGCGGGTCGTGACCCAACGCTATCTGTGAGGCATGCGGTTTGTGTACCTGGACGAGGAACAAATCCGCGCCCATGCTCTTTGCCAGATCGGCCGCGGGCCCAATGATCGCCTCCGCAAGGGGTGAGCCGTCCAGGCACACCAGTAGCATCTTAATCGGCCCGTTCCAATCGGCACTGAATCGTGGTCCTGTCAGCACCACTGGTCGCTCGGCCCGGTCCAGGATTTCACTGGCCACACTGCCCAGGAGCATGTCTCCGATGGCGTTGCGGGCATGGGTGGACATACAGATCCACGCATCGGGCGACTCGGCGATCAAGCGCCACAGGCTACCTTCCTGAGCACCCACGGCGAAGCTAACGAGGTCAGCATTCAATATGGTAATGTGCGGTGATTTCAGCCCATAGTCATGTGCTGCGTGCTCCATCGCACGCCGGCGTTCGTCACTGGACGATTCGGCAGGGATCACTGAAACAAGGTGTAGGTCGCGGCCTGTCTGCTCCGCCAGGACGCGGGCAGCCTTCAGCGCGCGCAATGAGCGCGGTGTCCACTCTAGCGGAACAATGATGTCTTGAGAGTGCATTGTGGCGTTGACCTCCGGCAGTGTGTTCAGGAGTGGGGCACACTCCACGCTCCACTATCGTCGGGGCGGATGGTGTGCCACTTGATCCGGATCAACGGATAGTGACGTGAATGACGATCTAATGGAACGCCTGTAACATTCGGCGATTTTGTCGGCGGGTCCAGTGGTCTGAGCCCGTGGAACGCTTGATTCAAGGAGGTCACTATGCCGCGAAGTAGCGCCGTACCGGGGCAGGACGTTAATCCGCCCGATGTACCCTCACCGCTGGATCGCCTGGCGCGTGTTGCTGTGGGCCGTGTAACCATGGGTTTGTCGCCGGCTTCCCTTCAACTCGCGTATCTGGATTGGACCGTGCACCTGATGGGCTCCCCGGGCAAGCAAGGAGAGCTTGTAAATAAGGTCTTTCGCAAGGTGGGGCGCTTCGCGGTGTATGCCAGCCATGTCCACGAGCCCGATACCCCGCCCTGTATCGAACCGCTGCCTCAGGATCAGCGGTTTAGCGCACCGGAGTGGCAGCAGTGGCCGTTCAATCTGGTCTACCAGTCTTTTCTGCTGACGCAGCAGTGGTGGCACAATGCCACGACGGGCATTCGGGGCGTGACTCCGCATCACGAGGAGGTCGTGAACTTCCTCGGTAGGCAGGTCCTGGACGTGCTCTCGCCGAGCAACTACCTGCTCACCAACCCGGAGCTGTTGCGACAGACCATGGAGGAGCAGGGGGCGAACCTGGCCCGCGGTGCCCGTTACCTTGTCGAGGATACCCAGCGGAATATAAGTGGTGCACCACCGGCGGGAGCCGAGGCCTATCAACCTGGCGAGAATGTGGCGGTCACGCCGGGGAAGGTGATCTATCGCAACCGCCTCATCGAAGTGATCCAGTACGAACCCACCACGAGCACGGTGCAGCCGGAGCCGTTGCTGGTGGTGCCGGCCTGGATCATGAAGTACTACATCCTCGATCTAAGCCCGCACAACTCCCTGATCCGCTACCTGGTGGACCAGGGCTATACGGTGTTCACGATTTCGTGGAAAAACCCGGATCACTCCGACCGCGACCTGGCGTTCGATGACTACCGTCGTCTCGGTGTCATGGCCGCACTGGACGTGGTCAGCGCCGTGGTGCCCGACAAGCCGGTACACCTTGTCGGCTATTGCCTCGGGGGGACACTGTCAATGATCGCCGCCGCCGCCATGGCCAGGCAGCGGGACGACCGCCTGGCCAGCCTGACCCTGTTCGCCGCCCAGGCGGATTTTTCGGAGCCGGGGGAGCTCGGGCTGTTCATCGACGATGCCCAGGTGACCTTCCTCGAGGACATTATGTGGGAGACGGGCTATCTGCAAGCCAAGCAGATGACCGGCGCCTTCCAGTTCCTGCGCCCGCGGGATCTAATCTGGTCGCAGAACGTGAATCAGTACCTCAAGGGCGAGCGCCTGGCCATGAACGACCTCATGGCCTGGAACAGCGATGCGACGCGCCTGCCCTACCGCATGCACAGCGAGTACCTCGAACGGTTGTATCTGGACAACGAATTCGCCGGTGGGCAGTTCGAAGTGGAGGATGAAGTCGTGCATCTGTCCGATGTGGGTGTGCCCTTGTTCGTGGTGGGCACGGAGCGGGATCACATATCTCCCTGGCACTCGGTCTACAAGATCAATCGCCTGGCCCGCACTCCGGTGACGTTCCTGCTGACCAACGGCGGGCACAACGCCGGGATTGTCAGCCCGCCGGACCACCCACGGCGCCGCTATCGCGTGCGCACCCACCACCCCGGTGAGCTGACCATGCCCGCGGACGCGTTCGTGGAACAAACGCCGGTGCAGCAGGGCTCCTGGTGGCCGGAGTGGCAAACATGGTTGCGGGAGCGCTCCGGCAATCGACGTAAGCCCCCGGCCATGGGGGCACCGGACCAGGGGTATGTGCCGAAGGAGGACGCGCCAGGGCGCTATGTGTTCCTGAAGTAACGGTGTTACTCGACTGTCGCCGGTCGCGCGTGGACCTTGGCGCCTTGTCTCGGCGAGGGGCCGACTCGACGGCGCGGTGATACCCTTGCGTTGGCCCCTGGAATTCATGACACCCCAAGAGTGTCGAGTCTGGCCTGGGCGATGGCGCCAGGCTAGGGTACGAGGGGTTGTCTGGAGTGCTGATGGCACCCAATCATGGGAGACAAGGGTGGTGCCACGTGTGCACCGCCATGTGTTGGAGTTTCGTGCGAGGAGAGTCTCATGGCGACCTGGAAGTGTTGGCTCGACGACGTGTCCCTGGAGCGGTTCCGTCACGAGTTGCAGTTGGCGCATATCAACAACGAAGTGCAGGTGCCCGGCGAGCATGATCTTCCGGAGACCCATGTCCGTCAGCTCGCGATAGACGCATTCATGGTGCTGGCGCGGCAGGAGAATCCGGATCTAGAGCGTTCAAGGCTCTTTGAGCTGATGAATGAGCTGCAGGTTGTCTGCGAACCGATGGGCGACGTCTGAGGCGCGCATGTCGGGATCGCTTACGGTATCCACTTCAAATGAATGGGGCTGGCTGGTTTTCGACGCCGCGGACGTGCGTGCGTTGCTTGAACACAGCCTTGCCTGCACCGCGCATCGGCCAACCCCCGATCAGATGCTGGAAACCCGCTATCGCCGGGATGGCGCGGCCGAGGCCCCGAGAGGCACACTGCCTCCCATGGAGGACGTCGCCGTGGAGGCGATACCCGCCGGACTGCATGTGGTCGTCGGGCAGGGATTATACCTGGAGAGCAACGGACTGCCGCAGGCCGGGGCCGAGCGCCTGTTCGCACCAGGCTGCAAGCCGGCGGTGGACGCTGATTGGGGCACCGCCGTTGCGCGTGTTGGCGGCGTGGAGGAGCAGGTGCTGTTCCTGCCCGCCGACGCCGTTGAGGAGGTGCTGCGCGAGGCCGACGACCGCGTTTGGCTTGGACTGCGCCGTGACGAGGAACGCTTCGGCGTTGAAGAATACGGTCTTGCCCCTTGTCCGTATGTCGGCACTGAATGAGCGCACTCGCGCGTCGTGTTCGCAATTGCCGCGAGGCCGATACGATAACCCGTTACTAACCCGATGTGGCAGCCATGAATCAAACGGAACGCAAACGCCTGGAAGAGCGGTTGTCCGCGATGCTGGGCAAGGCCTGCGAAGCGGCTCGCGAGGAGCTATCGGGCTTTCAATGGGTCACCCATGTACTGGACTACGATGATCCTCAGCGCAGTATCCAGGTGGTTTGGGTGTTTGACAGCAACGATCATCTGGCCAATGCGCTGCGGCAAGGCCATGATGCCTATCTGACACACCTCACATCCGAGGCTTTCGAGGCGGCCGGGCTTCAAGTGACTGATGTTCAAAGGCACGTGAGTTTCGACAGCGAGGAGGAATGTACCCGCGTTCATGCGGGTGATTGGCGGGTTCGCCTGACGGAAGACCCGGTGCGGCTGCATTGATGTTGCGTTGCCCGCCGGGGCGGCCACATGGAGCGGTAGGCGCGGGGGCGACAGGGCCGAATCACCCCGGCGAAGACGATCTGAACGCCTCGCGACGCCGACGGTAATGAGCTGCGTTACGCGGGTTCGCTGACACGATCGTGCGGGAACGCATTGCGATCTCCGCTGCCAAACCGCGACGATTGAATCCGGGGTTGCCATAGGCTGGTGCCGCCGTCATCACCGGGATAGACTGCCTTACAGCACGCCGAGGTGAAACGTGCCGCTATTGCTTCTGCTTTTGATCGTCGTCCCACTTGTCGAGATCTTCATCCTCATCGAGGTCGGCAGTGTCATCGGCGCCCTGTCGACCATCGGTCTGTGCGTGCTCACCGCCGTGATCGGCGGGCTTTTGCTTCGACAGCAAGGGCTCGACACGCTCCAGCGCGCCCGCGTGAATCTGGATCGCGGCGCCGTGCCCGCGCTCGAATTGTTTGAGGGGCTCGTATTGGCGGTGGGCGGGGTGATGTTGCTCACCCCCGGTTTTGCCACCGACGTGGTGGGCTTTGCGTGCCTGATTCCTGCCACCCGTCGTGGCCTCGTTCATGCCGTGATGCGCCGCGTGCACGTTCATTACGGCCCTGTGGAGGGCCAGGCGCACCGCCGCCCGCCGGCCGGGCAGGACGCTATTGAGGGCGAGTTCCAACGGCGCGATAGCGATGACGCAAAGTAGGAATAGAGCACACCTTCAGGCTTCCGGGCGGGAAACCGCCACCTTGCGGGGATGCCCGATGATTTGTTGCAATGGGAGATCACGGCGGTTGCATACCGCGACGAGCAGTGGAGATCGCTATGGGATCAAGAGCCAATGTCGTGTTCGCCGCGGCGCTGTTGGCGTTACCGGTGGCCGTTTGGGCCTTTGACGACGGAACCCCCGGAACCGGCTCGCCGGCTGACCGTGCGCCCGGGGCTGACCCGGGTGGTGTTCCTCAGCAGCCGGGTATGGGTGGTGGCCAGCCGGATGCCGGACAGCCGCAGGGACAACCGGTGGATCCCGGGCCCCCGGTGCGTGAGCGCATCCGCCAAGAGCAGCAGGCGGGGGAGGACCCGCACCAGACGCGCCCCGACGATATGCCCGGGGGTGGCCTAGGCAGCGATGCTGGGGGTGTCGGACAACCGGGCGCCGGCCAGCCGGGAGCGGCTCCGGGGCAGCCGGATGGTGTACCTGGGCAACAGCAGCAAGCGCCCTCGGGAGGGCAGGATGGCCTGCCGGGCCAGCAGGGCGACGGGCTTCCGGGGCAACACCAAGCGCCGCAGGGCCAGCAGCAATCCCCCGCGGGCCGGCAGGATGGCCCGCCGGAGCCGCCGAGCGAGCCCGATCATTCGCCTGGCACGGGGCCCGGTGTCGAATCGGCCCCGGGGGCCCCGCAGCAGGGGCAACAGGCGCCCCCGGAGCCATCGCCAGGTGATGGAAGCCCCGGCCTCCAGTAGGACCGTTGCAGCAAGTCGGACGGCTTGGCATCAGCAATTCT
>NZ_SKOG01000210.1 GCF_007120195.1 Aquisalimonas sp. | reverse complement strand
GGCCAGCTCGGCGAGGCTGTGCTTCTTGTGGCGAGTCTCGGCGGCTATCTCAACCGCAACCACGACCCGCCGCCCGGTCATCAGTTGATGTGGCACGGCTACTCCAAGCTCACCGCCATGGAGATGGCCTACCAGCTCAGAGACGAGATCGAACAATGACCCAGCCCATCCGCACCATCGCTGGCCTGACAACACTTACGGGTAACGGGCAGGGCTAGGCGCCGGGCCGCGGGCGTAGCAGACCCTACGGCGAGGACCGGCAACACCGCCTCGGAGGCGCACCGGCAAGCCCTCCGGGAGCGCCTGTCCGGCCGCGCAGCGGTGTTGCGCCTCTTCTTGCCAAGGGCGACGGCCATTGGCTGCGAGCCGCGCCTTGCTCCACGGCCGGACAGGCAGCTCAAAAGACAACGCATTTCGGTTACAGGACACTTAGGATGCAGTGGTGGTGGGCAGCATGGAGGTGGTGCTGGCCGGGACAGGTCTTGCGCCGCCGGGCTGAGCGCGCTCAGTCTGCTCGCAAAAAGCGGTTGAGGTGCTCCGCCACCCTATCCGGCGCTTCTTCCTGCAGGAAATGCCCGGCGGGCACTGACTCCACGCGCAGTTCCTGGAAACACTCGGCCGCGTGATTCAGAAACTCCCGAATGACCACCGGATCGCGGTTGCCGTGCACGTAAAGCCCGGGCATCGGGTAGACATGGCCTGCCAGTGATTCCCAGCGCTGCTGATCAGCCCTCATGGCACGGTAGTAGTTGGCCCCGGCCCGCGGTGTATCTGGCAGGCTGTAGCTGCGCACGTATTCCTCCAGGGCGTCCTGGGGAAACGGACTGCGGTCAGAACAGCGCAGGAACGCGCTCAGCCAGGCGCGCTCGTTCCCCGGAATCATGGCCTCCGGCAATCCCGGTTGCTGCTGGAAATGCTGATACCATTGGTGCCGGGCGCCCTTGCGGCGGATGGCAGCGACCGCTTCCACATTCCCGGCGGCGTTATTGATCAGGTGGATGTTCATGATGACCAGCCGACGGACCCGCTCCGGGACGGCGATTACGATTTCCTGCGCGACAACCCCGCCCCAGTCGTGCCCAAGCAGCAGGAAGGCATCGATGCTCAGCGCATCCAGGAGGCTGAGCATGTCCATGGCCAGCGCCTGCTTGCGGTAGTCGGCGATGTCGCCATCGCGGGTGCTGTCGCCCAGGCCGCGCAGGTCCGGGGCGATCACCCGAAACCCCGGGCGCAGGCGCGCGGCCACGGGGTTCCAACAGTAGGAACTCTCCGGCCAGCCATGCAACAGCACCAGCGGCGAACCGTTCGGATCGCCGCCTTCACGGTAGGCAAACCGGCCTCGGTCCAACTCGATGAAACGCGGATGTGACAGTGACACGGGCGCCTCTATGCGGTTGCTTGCGCTACACTTCGGCGGAGACTACCGAAAGACCGGAGCTTTGTCGTCTATCACGTAAACCAAACGTTCATTTCAACTGCCAGGAGACCGATAATGCGAATACCCTTGCGTTCCTGTGTAGGCTGCACGCTGGCCGCGGTTGCGATCGCACCAGCCGCCCAGGCCGAGGACGTCGTCGAATCGGGCATGGACACGGAATACAAGACCGTTGAACTTGTGCGCGTTGCGGAGGGATTCGAGCACCCCTGGGGCGTGGCGTTTCTGCCCGATGGCGATTACCTGATCACGGAACGACCGGGAAGACTCCAGCGTGTCAGCGGCGATGAGGTCACCGAAATTTCCGGTGCACCCGAGGTCCACGCGGAGAATCAGGGCGGCCTGCTGGACGTCGTGCTGCACCCGGACTATGACGGTAACGGCTGGGTCTACCTCACCTATTCCCTGGGTGATGCCGACGCGACGAGCACTGCGCTGGCGCGAGCCCGGCTGGAGGGTGACGCGCTCGTCGACCTGGAGACCCTCTTCGAGCAGGATCGCCGCTCTGATCCCGGTCGCCATTACGGCTCGCGGCTGGTGTGGATGGATGACGGCACGCTGCTCATGACCATCGGCGATCGCGGTGTGGAGCCTGAACGCGCTCAGGATCCCGCGGATCACGCCGGTTCCGTCATCCGGCTCAACGATGACGGCAGTGTCCCGGAAGACAACCCCTTCGTCGACGATGACGACGTTCTGCCCGAGATCTATTCCTGGGGACACCGGAACATCCAGGGCATGGTCGTCGATCCGGACACCGGCGAGGTCTGGGCAACGGAGCACGGGCCGCGCGGCGGCGACGAGCTCAATCGCATTGAAGCGGGCAAGAACTATGGCTGGCCTGCCGTGACTCGCGGACGGGATTACGGGACCCAGGAGCAGTTCGACGGCTCTGCGCGGGTGCACGAGGACGACATGGTGGAGCCTGTCTACGAGTTTCTGCCCACCCATGCCCCCTCCGGCTTGGCGATGATCACCGGTGACATGTTTCGGGCCTGGAAGGGTGACCTCATGGCGGGTGGGCTTCGCGGTGAGCGGGTTCGCCGGGTCGTCCTCGAGGACGGGGAAGTGGTCCACGAGGAAGAGCTGTTCTATCAGGATATTGGCCGCATCCGCGACGTCCGCGAAGGGCCGGACGGAGCGCTGTATTTGCTCAACGATGCAAGTGATGGCGCGCTCTATCGCGTGACAGCGCAGGAGTGAGTGCTGCGTACCTTCGAAGTTCCGTGCATGCCGGCTATCTCGCGCGCATGCACGCTCAAACACGGCCCCCATGGTGTAACCTGCTCCCATGGTGTCGCCTTTTGAGGGAGCGCTTCCCCAAGGGGCGGGGCCCTTAGGTCGAGGAGTCAGCCGGCATGCAGGAAGACGATAACGGACACCACGGCAATCCGCCGCCGGCCAGGGGAGGGCATGAAGGGTTGCGCGAGTGGCTGCGCAAGGCGAACTATTATGCCGAGGAGTTCTATTCGGCGCGGTATCGCTCGACGATCGCCCGCGCGCGACGGGATCAGGACGATCTGTTCATGCTGCTGGTGTTCTCCGAGATGATGGGCGTTCCGAACCCGGCCAGCTATTACACCATGGAGCTGCAACCCCTTCTGCTTGAACGCTTCCACGAGTGGCACACGCGCATGGGGATGGAGCGCTCCCCCCTTGACCATTTCCGGTGCTGTTGATGCACGGCCTGCGTGGGCTACGCGAGAGCCGAGTCGTCTTCGTGGGCGGCAAGGGCGGCGTCGGCAAGACGAGCACCGCTGGCGCCCTCGGCGTGCTCGCCGCCGAGCGGGGGAAACGCTGTCTCATCGTGTCCACCGATCCGGCTCACTCTCTCGGCGACCTGTTTGAGCGGGCGATTGGAGACCAGGTCACGGGTCTTACCGCTGGCCTTTGGGGGCTGGAGGTCGATCCCGATGCCCAGGCGCGACGGCATGTGGATGCGGTCACCGAGCACATGAAGCAGCTGGCGGCCCCGGAGATGCATCGCGAGCTCGAACGGCAAATGGAGATGGCGCGCCATTCCCCCGGAGCCGCGGAGGCCGCACTGCTTGAGCGCATTGCCAACATCACGCTCAGTGCCCGGGACGAGTACGACCTGCTCATCTTCGATACGGCTCCCACGGGCCACACGCTGCGTCTGCTCAGCCTTCCGGAGGCCATGGCGGCATGGACGGACGGGCTGCTGGCGCATAACAAACGCTCGGAAACGCTGGGGAAGGTGCTCAAGCATCTGACCCCGGAGCACAGTCGCGCGGATGTGCCCACCCCATTCGATGATCCCCAGGAGGACCCGTTCCAGGGGATGGACCGGCGGACCCGCCGTATTGCCGAGACGCTACTGGAGCGCCGGCGGCTTTTCCATCGTACCCGACGGGTCATCACGGACCCGGAGATCACCTCCTTCGTGTTCGTGCTCACACCGGAGCGTTTGCCGATCCTGGAGACCGCACGGGCTGTTGAGGCCCTCCGGCGCTTCAGCATTCCGGTGCGCGGGGCGATCGTGAACCGCGTTCTACCCGACGACGCGGACGGCCAATTCCTCGCGCGCCGCCGGGAGCGGGAGGTGCGTTATCTCGACGAGATCGACACAGCGCTGCACGGTCTCGACACCATCCGGGTACCGATGTTTGCGGAAGACATCCAGGGGCTTCAGTCCCTGGATGCGCTCGCCGCCGAACTCGCCCGGGAAGGACTGTGACGGCGGCAGAGCTGGAGTCGGAACAGGCTGCCCTCCAAGCCCATCCGCCTGGGGGCGGTAGCGCCCGTTGCCCCGGTGCGGTGTGACCTGCGGTGACGGCTCAGCGTGGGTATTATAGAATTAAACGGAATGAATTAAGGTTACGCCGTGCCGTGCCTTGCGGTGGCGTACTCCTTATAGGACGGATGAGATGGCGGGCCAGTACCGGGATCGGTTGCGGGAGGGCTTAACAGGGATACGCGTGCCAGCCTACGGGCTTTTTGCCCTCGGCGTACTCTATACCCTGTATCTCGCCCATGAAGTCATACTCCCCATCACCCTTGCCATATTGGCCAGTCTGTTATTGGCGCCGCCCGTAGCCGTCCTGGCACGGCGGGGCATACCCAAGGCGCTGGGCGCCTTTGTCATGTTGCTCCTGCTGGTCACCTTCATCGGCGGTCTCGGCTACTACGTATCCGGCCCCATGTTGGACTGGCTGGAAGAGGCACCGGAGGGACTGGGAAACCTGCTGCTATCAGACCATGGTCTTCATGAGGCTTATCAGCGCATGACCGATTCCGCCCGGCAGGTGGAAGAAACCATGGAAGAGTTTGCCGAAGGCGAAGTGCAGCAACCGCCACCAACGGTGGTTCTTGAGTCGGAATCATGGCGGGGGCAACTGCTGATCGCCGTACGCAATAACGCCGTGGCGCTCGCGCTCGCGCTGACCCTCAGCTACTTCCTGCTCGTCAGCGGCGAGCGCCTGGTCCGCAACTTCGTCGGGCAGATGAGCACCCGTGAGCGCCGGCGAGCAGTCCTGCGCGTGATTCGCGAATCCCAGCGTGAGATCACCCGGTATCTCGGGGTGATCACCCTGAGCAACAGCGCCGTGGGGGTGCTGACCGGAATCCTGCTGTGGGTGCTCGGGCTGCCGTCTCCCGTGGTCTGGGGCGTGATCGCAACGTTGCTGCGCTTCATCCCCTATCTGGGGGTGCTGGCGACGACGATCCTGCTCGCCATCATCTCGGCGATCAGCCTTGATGACCCATGGATGATGCTGATCGCGCCGTTGGGCTACCTCGTGTTGAGCAGTTTCGTTGGTTTTGTGCTGGAGCCATACATCCACGGTTACCGCATGGATATCAATCCAATCGTCATCTTCCTTGGGATCTTTTTCTGGGGCTGGCTGTGGGGCGCAATCGGCGTGCTGCTCGCTGTACCGCTGATGACGGTCATCATGGTGGTGCTGCGCCACATCGAGAGCCTGCGGCCCGTCTCCCGAGTCATCGCCCGCTGAGCGGCGGCTCCAGCGCGGGTGCCGCTGTCTATTTGCCGCCTCAGGGGAGGATCGCCTGATAGATCCTGTTCAGGGTCTCATTCCCGTGCACGCGGCGTGCAGTGGGCCGGCAGCGAACCGGCGGAGTTGCCCCAGGGTCCATGGGGTGGACCGGTGGGCGACATGCGTCTTGCGCGCTAGTGTCCTGTCCCGTAAATAAGTTGCGAAAATTGGCGTGGATCCTGACGGTTCCTGGCAAGGCGCGCCGACGAAGCGTAGCAGGGACTACGGTGAGGAGGTGCAACGCCGCCAGGGGCCGTCAGGGCCGCGACAATCGTAACGTTATTTGCGGGACAGGACACTAGTGTTGATATTCTGGGGCCCGTCCACCTGCACGCGGGAGCGATGTGCCAACGGTTATGTCTCGGCAAAACGGTGACGACGGGGTCTGGGCCGCCAGGGAGCTGCGCACCGTGGCGCTCGTGTTCAGTGCATGGATGGTGTTCTGGGTCCCGGTCATCTCTTGGAGTTACGGCCCGCAGAATTTCCTGTGGATGTGCAATCTGGCGCAGCTGATTATTCTCGGCGCCTTATGGACACGTCAGCGGCTTTTGCTGTCGAGCCAGGTCGGCACCGTACTGCTGGTCGGTGTCGTGTGGACGCCGGATTTTCTGCTCGGCCTGATCAGCGGCGGCGCATGGGCGAGCTTCACCGGCTACATGTTTGACCCGGACCTCCCGTTGCTGGCCCGGGCCACGTCGCTGTATCACATTTTCCTGCCTGTGCTGGCCGTCTGGCTGGTCCACCGGGTAGGCTATGACCGCCGCGGTCCATGGCTGCAGAGCTGTGTCGGTGCCGTGGCAATCCCGGTTACCTGGCTCATCACCGATCCGGATCGCAATATCAACTGGCTGTCGGAGCCGTTGGGCATTGAACAGGTTTGGTTTCCCGAGCCGGCCTTTGTGGTGGCGATGATGATTCTCTATCCTGTGCTGCTCTTTTGGCCCGGACACTGGCTGACGCTGCTGCTGTTGCGGTGGCTCGGCCAGCGCCGGGGCGAAGTCACCGCCTGATCCCTTCGCTCAGGGAAGTCAACCGTGCGCTCCTCGCAAACAACGCAGGCCGATGCCGGCCACCGGCCCAACTGGCGGATCATTCGCAGCCTGCTGCCCTACCTGCTTGAGTTCCGGGGCCGTGTGCTACTGGCGGTGGCATGCCTCGTCCTGGCGAAAGTGGCGAACGTTCTCGTGCCGGTGGCCCTGAAGTTCGTCGTGGACCACCTGGAGGAAGCGGGGCCCCAGGCCGTCGTGGCCGTGCCGCTGGCCTTGTTGGCGGCCTACGGGCTGTTGCGCTTCAGCGCCACGTTCTTCGGCGAACTGCGCGACGCCGTCTTCGCACGGGTGGCAGAGCGGGCCATGCGGCGGGCGTCCCTGGCCGTGTTTCGGCACCTCCACCAGCTGCAGCTGTCGTTTCATCTGTCGCGCCAGACTGGAGGGCTCGCACGGGATATCGAGCGTGGCACCAACGGCATGAGTTTTCTCCTGCGTTTTATGCTGTTCAATATCGTGCCGACGATGCTCGAAATCGCCATGGTCGCCGTGATTCTGTGGCTGGCGTTCAGTCCTGGATTTGTGCTCACCGTGATCGCCGCGGTGGTGGTCTATGTCGCGTTTTCCGTTGCGGTGACGGAGTGGCGCACGCGCTTTGTGCGCGAAGCGAATACCATGGACAACCGCTCGAATACCCGTGCCGTGGACAGCCTGCTGAACTACGAGACGGTGAAGTACTTCAACAACGAGGGCTTCGAAGCGGATCGTTATGATGGCGACCTGGAGGCGTGGGAATCCGCCCGCATGAAGAACCGCCTGTCCCTGGCCGCGTTGAATTCCGGGCAGGCCCTGATCATTGCCGGAGCAATCACCGTGATGATGACCATGGCCGCCCACCAGGTCACCACCGGCGCGATGAGCATGGGTGACCTGGTGATGGTCAACGCCTACATGATCCAGCTGTTCATGCCACTGAACGTCCTGGGTTTTGTCTACCGCGAGATTCGGCAGGCGCTCGTGGATATCGAGCGCATGTTCGGCCTGCTGGGCGAGGAGGCGGGCATTCAGGATCGTGCCGACTCCGTTGAGCTGCAACCCAACGGGGGTGGAATCGCCTTCCGCAACGTGCGCTTCGGCTACGAACCGCGACGGCCGATCCTCCACGATGTGGACTTCACCATTCCAGCAGGTGGCCGGGTCGCGGTGGTCGGCCCAAGCGGAGCAGGGAAGTCGACGCTCGCGCGGCTGTTGTTCCGGTTCTACGACGTCACCGGTGGCGCGATCAGGGTCAACGGCCAGGACGTTCGCGACGTCACGCAGGACAGCCTGCGCACGGCCATCGGGGTCGTGCCCCAGGACACGGTCCTTTTCAACGACACGATCCATTACAACGTCGCTTACGGACGGCCCGGCGCCAGCGAGGAGGAGGTCCGTCGTGCCATCCGCCTGGCCGATCTGGGCGACTTTATCGCCCGCCTGCCGGAGGGCCTGCAAACCCGCGTGGGCGAGCGGGGTCTGAAGGTCTCCGGTGGCGAGAAGCAGCGCATCGCCATCGCGCGGGTGCTGCTCAAGGATCCCCCGATCCTGGTCCTGGACGAGGCCACGTCGTCCCTGGACTCAGCCTCGGAACAGGCCATCCTCCACGCCCTGAACACCGTCGCGCGCCAGCGCACCACGCTGGCCATCGCCCACCGCCTATCGACCATCATGGATGCCGATCGCATCATCGTGCTCGATCAGGGGCGGGTGGTGGAACAAGGCGATCATGCCGCACTCCTCGCCGCCGACGGTGTTTATGCCGGGCTGTGGCAGCAACAGCAGAGCCTGGCCGCCCCAGATGGTGAGGGCGCGGCGTGAGGGCGTTCGACGTCGTCGTTATCGGTGGCGGGGCCGCGGGCCTGTACTGTGCGGCCCTTGCCGGCCAGCGCGGGCGTCGGGTGCTCGTGATCGAGCACACCAGCAAGGTCGCGCGCAAGATTCTCATGTCCGGCGGCGGGCGTTGCAACTTCACCAATAGGTATTGCGGACCGGAGAACTTCCTCTCGGCCAATCCCCATTTCGCCAAATCCGCCCTCAGTCGCTATACGCCCTGGGACTTTATCCGACTGGTGGAATCGCACGGGATTCCCTATCACGAAAAGAAGCTGGGGCAGCTGTTTTGTGACCGCAAGGCCCGGGACATCGTCGACATGCTGCTGCGCGAGTGCGCCGCGGGCGGCGTGACCATTGCGACGCGTTGTCATGTGGAGCGGGTGTCCGGCGAGGGTCTTTTCAAGGTCAATACCAATCAGGGCACGTTCCACGCACAATCCCTGGTAGTGGCGACGGGTGGACTGTCCATCCCCCGCATGGGCGCAACGGACTTTGGTCATCGGCTCGCGCGGGAACGCGGGTTGGGGCTCCGCCCGACGCGGGCCGCGCTGGTTCCATTCGTCTTCGGTCCCCGGCAGCAAGCACGCTACCAAGACTTATCCGGTACCTCTATGGATGCCTCGATCTCCTGCGCAGATGCCGTGTTCCGGGAGAACATCCTGTTCACGCACCAGGGGCTGAGCGGTCCGGCGGCCCTGCAGATCTCCTCCTACTGGCGGGATGGCGACGCGCTAACCGTGGACCTGGACCCCGATGCACAGCTGCAGACCCGCCTGCATGCCGCGCGCCGGGAGCGACCGAAGGCGCGGCTGCGAACACTGCTGGCGGAGCACCTGACCCGGCGGGTGGCGCACCGGTGGTGCGAACTCGGGCTGCCGGACGGGCCGACGGGGAAGCTTTTGGACGCTGACCTGCAGCGGGTACTGGCGGCGTGTCGCCATTGGCGCGTGAACCCGACTGGCACGGAGGGTTACGCGACCGCCGAGGTGACGCTGGGGGGCGTGGACACGGACGACTTGTCCTCGAAGACCATGGCGAGCCGGAAAATCCCCAATCTTTACTTCATCGGGGAAGTGGTGGACGTGACCGGGCACCTGGGAGGTCACAACTTTCAGTGGGCCTGGGCGTCCGCCCATGCGGCCGCGGCCTACGTGTGATTGCCCGCGCTCAGCCGAGAGCCGGCGATCGTGCTCGACTGAGCGCTACCAACCCTTCAACGTTAGTGATTGCCCTCGGCGCGACAGACAATCTCCACGATCTCCACGTCTTGCGCAAGATCGCCGTGTTCTTCCGCGAGCGATTCCATGAATGCCCGCTCCGTGGCGTCGCCGGCATGGTCGCCATCGGGAGCGTTAATTTCTTGCGTGTAATGTTGCATGACACCGGATTCCGGATCCCGGTATTCCACGGTGCAGACGTAATGGGTCATTTCGATTTCTCCTGTTCTGGGCCTAAAAGGCATTTTGTTGGTCCAAGCGCAGCACCGGGGCGTTCGTGCTCAGGCGGGTTCGCTCAGCTGCCGGCCGGCTCCGTACTCGCCTGCTCGGCGCGACCCCCCGTCGTACCCGCACTAAGGGCGTGCTCTATGGAAAGCTGGCTGAGAGACCCCGGGCTCAGGCCTGTCAGTTTGCTTGTGGCTCCGCTGGTGCACGCAAGCGCCCCGGTTGCAGCGGTAACTGTAGCGGAAAGTTTCGCCAGTGGGCAGCCCGGATGCCGGCTACCAGCGCACGTCGGCGATGGCATGGTGTGGGCCGAGCGAGAAGGCGTAATGCAGATGCACGGGTTCGCCGCCGATGATCACTGCCGCCGTCCCGTGCCGCTGCGCGAGATCGGTCAGCACCGTCGGTTGCGACCAGGCCTGGATCGCCGAGACGGTCATGCCCAAGGCCGCATTTAGGGCGCCATCTGCCGGGCGATTGTCACCGAAGGCGATGATCGCGCCGGCAGATACATTCACAACCGCCGAACTGAACAGGGCTCTTGGTTGGCGACGCCGGTGCTCCACGCTGGCGGCTTCGCGCAGGGCCCCACGGGCCCGCTCCCAGGCATCGGCGTGCTCGTTCTGTCGAGCGGACAATGCCTGCACGCGCGCGCGGGCCTTAGCGTGGGGTAACGGGTCAATGAGCAGGGCGCCCAGGGCGAGCAATGATTTGACGCCGTCAACGCGGGCATCGAACCGGGTGTCCGGGTCGGAACTCTCACTGGCGAGGTAGGCGTTTCGGGTGAGCCCTGCGCCATGAAATAGACCCCAGCCCCATGTCCACAACTGCGCCTGTCGGGCACCGCGATCCACACCAAGCCGAAGTTCTTGCCACTGTTCTGTGGTGGTTGCACCTGCCGAAGCGGGTGCCAGGGACAGCAGCACCAGCATGAGGCCGGCGCAGGCGGCGACACAGCGATCGGACGGCAGATTGAAAGTGCAGGGGGTACCCGGCATTCAGGGGCTCCTCATGGTGCTCTGTCGGCAAATAGGCAATACCATGAAAGCCGTGTTAGCGTGCAGGGGCTGTCGGACCGCAATGCTATCATCGCCGCAAGTTCGTGGGACGACAATACCAGCATGCGCCGAGACAGAGTTTGATTGGAGAGCTCCCATGGGGCGAGTATCGCGCGCCTATACTAGCGCGGAGCAGTGGGTCGATCGCGTTGTCCACTGGTTCGGGATCACGGGCGCGATCATCGGCATTATTGTGCTGATGATCGCCGCCGCCCTGGTGACGGAGCGGGAGCCACTGCTCTGGGGCAGTCTGATTGTTTATAGCGTGGGGCTGTTGGGCATGTTCGTCTGCTCAGCCCTTTGCAACCACGACCTCTCCGACAGCTCCCGCTGGGCTGGAATCTTTCGCCGTCTTGATCATGCGGCGATCCTGCTCATGATCGCCGCCACTTACACGCCGCTGGCCCTTCACGTCCTCGGCGGTGTGACGGGTTGGGTGCTGTTTGCCGTTGTCTGGAGTGTGGCGTTGGTCGGCATGGCACTGCGTCTGTTCCATCGCCAGCCGCTGGAAGCTCGAAGTTCCCTGGCCTTGTATCTGATCCTGGGATGGATCGGAGTTTTCGTGCTGTATCCATTGGTGGCTTCCGCCTCACCAGTGGTTCTGGGGCTGATTCTGCTCGGCGGTCTGCTCTACTGCGCCGGTGTCCCGTTTCACTTGTGGCGGCACCTGACTTTCCATAAGGCAATCTGGCACGGCTTTGTGCTTGCCGCGGCGGCCTCCCACTACGTGGCGGTGCTGCTCGGCGTGGCCCTAACCGGTGGCGCTGCCAGTAGCAGCTGAAGGGTGTTTTCCCTATGTTTGAACGGTTCCCGGAGGGGTTTCACGCCCTCGTTCAGGGGGGTGGCCGTGGTATTGGCCTGGAGTGTGTGCGGCAGCTACTGGCGGCACCGCGGGTGGGATGTGTGTATGCCACCTCGCGCCGGCCCGAGCGCGCCGATGGCCTGCAGGCCCTGGCGGACGCTCACCCCGACCGGCTGGTGGTGGTGCCGCTGGAACTCACCGACGAGGCGAGCATCGAGGATGCCGCCGCCACGGTGGCAGCGCGCAGCAGGAGACTGCACCTGCTCTTCAATGTCTCCGGCATTTTGCACGACAACCAGGGCCTTGCCCCCGAGAAGAAGTTGACCGACGTGCGCACTGAGAACCTGGAAAAGAGCTTTCGCGTCAATGCGTTCGGGCCTCTGCTCGTGGCGCGGGCGTTTCACCAGCTACTACTCCATCGCGAGCACGCTGTGCTGGCGAACATGTCCGCGCGCGTTGGCAGTATTGGCGACAATGGACTCGGCGGCTGGTACGCCTACCGCGGCGCCAAGGCAGCCCAGAACATGTTCACCCGCGGTTTGTCCGTGGAACTTGGGCGCAAGTCAAAGGCCCTGATCTGCGTTGCCCTGCATCCGGGCACCACGGATACGGCGCTGTCCGAGCCCTTTCAGGCCCGTGTACCGGCAGGCAAGCTTTTCACAGCGGAGTACACAGCCGAGCGCCTACTCGCCGTTATCTCGGGCCTGAGGCCGGAGGACACGGGTAGCTTCCTCGCCTGGGATGGCCGGCCCATTCCCTGGTAGGCCGGGCCTTGGGTACCAGTGTCCTGTAACCAGGCGCCGGCTGATCAGGGGCGCGCCGAATCGCCGTGCAACGTCACCGTGATCTGGCGTCGGTGGGCTCGATGACGGTGCTCCCACAGGTAGACTCCCTGCCACGTGCCGAGGCCCAGTCGCCCCTCCCTCACCGGGATCGTTACATCCGTCTGTGTCAGGGCGCTGCGCACATGGGCGGGCATGTCGTCCGGCCCTTCCACAGTGTGCTCGAACAGGGAATCCCCGTCGGGGACCAATCGAGCGAAAAGACGCTCCAGATCACGCTGGACCGATGGGTCGGCGTTTTCCTGAATCACCAGTGAGGCGCTCGTGTGATGGCTAAACACATGGCACAACCCGGTCCGGTAATCGCTTTGCGTCAGCACGCGCGTCAATTCCCCGGTGATCTCAAAGAGTCCGCGACCGGTGGTCTTCACAACCAGTGAGTGTTGCTGCATGGTCCAATGCCTTTCGTCTGCCCCGCGCGGGACTTTACCATCAAAGCCTGCTGATGCATCAGTGGACGCGCGGGGTGCATCGGGCGACTTCCCATCTGCGCTCGAACCGCCTACGCTCAAAGACCAGGCTGGGACGAAGGAGAGCGAATCATGGGTCGAGGCGATCTGCGCACGCGCCGCGGCAAGATCTGGCGCGGCACCAACGGCAAGTCACGGCCAAAAGCCGCAAAGATTCGGCGCCAGCGCCGTGACGCACGTGGCAAGTAGGCTCGCCAGCCTGTGGCTGAGCCCACTCCGTACGTGCTGGAGTCCTGCCATGGCACTGGCGCCGATCGAAGGGCGTAGGGTGCCATTAGCGCCAGCGTAATGCACCGTGAAACAAATCGCGCCAACGGCGCACAAGCGCAACACGAGTCGTGCGCCTGCGGCGCCAGGTCATTGACGGCGGATTACGCAACGCTAATCCGCGGGTTCGGCGTGCAGCCACGCCACGGCACCGGCGCCATAATTAGAATTGCTGGTTCATCGGGATTGGCGGCGGTCGATAATGAACAGGCGCGGGGACTGCTCGGGTGTGCCGGGGGGGCGCACCTCGCGCGCCGCAAAGGGCTCACCCAGGGAATTGGCCCACTCTTCCACGGCACTCGCCTCCAGGCGGCTACCGCTGTGACCCACATAGGCCAGGACCGTGATGCGCCCACCGGGGGCGAGTAAGGTCGTCGCCTGCCGCAGTGCCGGGATGGTGGAGGCGGCGCTTGTCACGGGGCCGCGGTCGCCACCGGGCAAGTAACCGAGATTGAACGTGACCGCGCGGACGCGCCCCTGGAGTTCATGGCCCAGCACCCGGACCAGTGACGCGTGATCCGCAGCGGTCAGCGCGACCCGGGAGAGCACGCCCGCCGCCTGCAACCGCTTGCGTGTGTGTTCCAGAGCCCGCGACTGGATATCCATTGCGTAGACCCGCCCCCGGGGTCCCACGCGCTGCGCCAGGAACAGCGTGTCATGGCCGTTACCGGCAGTGGCGTCGACCGCCACGTCGCCCGGGCGGATCAGCGGAGCAAGCAGTTCATGGACAAGCTCCGTGAGTGGGCGGCGCTTCATGGGTCTCGAGTCCCGATATACCGGTGCACGTCTGCCTCCGGTGGTAATGGCCTGGCGGAGGCGAGGTGCTCGGCAAGGCGTTTGGCGTACAACGGCGCGAGTAACGTGCCGCGTGAGCCGAAGCCGTTGAGGATGCCAATGCGCGCATCGCTTGGATGCAGGCCCAGGAACGGTGGGCCGGGGCGCGATCCCGGTCGCATACCAGCACGCCCGCCCAGCACTCGGACCTGGGTTCGCCCGGCAAGTAGCGTCGGCAGGGCGGCAAGCAGTTCATTGCGCGCCTTCGCGCTCGGGCTGCCGGCCGTGGTTCCGCGTTCGTACGTCGCTCCCAGGCGATAGCGACCGCCTGCCAACGGGACCAGGGATTTACTACCCGTAATGGCGGTCCGCGGCCACTCAGCGCCGCTGAGCGGTTCGATATCAAGGGTCTCGCCTCGGGAATGTCGCCAGGGCAGCGCCCGCCACCAGGGGTTGGTAAACGCTCCAGCACCGTCACAGAAGATCACGCAGTCGGCGCGCCGATCTTGCCAACGAACGCCCCGGTTTCGCCCCAAGGTCACGGCTCCAGGGGCGATGAAGCCCGTCTCCAGACACTTGCGCGCGCGCAGCCACTGGCCCACAGCCGCCAACAGGGTATCCAGGTGCACCTGCCCGCCGCCATGCATGCACACGCCGCCCCAGGGGGCGCGCACACCGTGAGGCAGCTCGCCAAGCGTCACTGGCCCCAGCCGCTCCCTGCCCGGTGCATGTTGACGGCGATGCGCGATGCGCTCTTCCTCGTGCGGGCTTTGCAATAGGCGCCAGATTGGCGATGGCTGGAAAACGGGCGCTACCAGTGCCTTCTCGAGCATCGCGTAGGTGTGGTGACACTCGGCGAGTAAGGCGTCGAGCCGTTCGGGTGCTTGGTAGCGGGCCCCGGCGTAGGGGCTCAACAGGCCCGCGGCGGCGCGGCTCGCCGTGGCTGCGTTGCCGGGATCGACGACGTGCGCGCGCAGGCCGAGTCCAATAAGTTGATAGGCGAGCAGGCTACCTGCCAGGCCCTGGCCGGCAATCAGAACATCCAGGTGAGGTGGCATCCGGAGCCGACCCTCGGCATAGAGTGAACGCTCCAATGATAACGGATCGCACGCACGGGCACGAGACGCAGGTGCTGTGGATTCATCCCGCTACGGCACCCAGTCGGACACGCCCACCGGCACGATACCTCGTTGCGCAAGCAGGGCGCGACGCTGCGCCACGCGCGAGTGCCACCTGCCTCGGCGCTCCTGATCGGTTACAGGACACTAGGCTCGCTCGCATTTCCAGATTGCATTTCCACCCGCGAGTGGAAATCCTCGATCAAAATCGGGTATCAGGTATCAGGTATATTGAATTTATGACAATATAAGCTCGAGCAGTGTTCCGATTTGGGCGCCTTATCCGACCAAACTGATGCAGTGGTTCGAGATTTCCTTTTCGCCCAATAAGTTCAGTTGGAAGAGAGAGCGATAATGACGAAAGGATCCGACCTGCTGGTCGCGGCGCTTGAAAACGAGGGCGTCGAATACATCTTCGGCGTACCCGGCGAGGAGAATCTCGACGTTGTCGAATCGTTGCGCGAATCGCGCATCACGCTTGTAGTCACGCGGCACGAGCAGACGGCGGCGTTCATGGCGGCGACCCATGGGCGTCTGACTGGCCGGCCGGGTGTGTGCATCTCAACACTCGGTCCCGGCGCGCTGAACCTCTTGACCGGCGCCGCCTATGCCTATCTCGGCGCCATGCCGATGATCATGCTGACGGGCCAGAAGGGCATCATGACCAGCCGGCAGGCCCGCTTCCAGCTTGTCGACATGATCGCGACGATGCACCCGCTGACCAAGTCGACCCGCCAGATCGTGAGCCCGGGCTCCATCCCCACCCTGGTGCGCGACGCTTTCCGCATGGCCACGGAGGAGCGGCCGGGGCCGGTTCACCTGGAGTTGCCGGAAGATATCGCGGGCGAGGAAGTTCCTGACCATCCCATGGTGTCGCCGCATCCAATCGAGCAGCCGGTAGCGCCGCCGTCCGCTCTCGACCGCGCGGCCGAAATGATCCTCAAGGCGGAGCGGCCGCTGGTGATGTTGGGCGCCGCCTCCAGCCGCCCGCGCCTGACCGCCGAACTAACGGACTTCGTCGCCAGCACCCAGATACCCTTCTTCAACACCCAGATGGGCAAGGGTACCGTGGCTGGCGGTCACGATCTCTATCTCGGCACCGCTGCCCTTTCTGAGCGGGATTATGTCCACGAGGCGATCGACCAGGCCGACCTGATCATTGCGATCGGCCATGACACGATCGAAAAGCCGCCGTTCCTGATGGGGCCCGATGGGCCGCTGGTGATTCACATCAGCTATACACCGGCCAATGTCGAACAGGTCTACTTCCCGC
>NZ_SKOG01000038.1 GCF_007120195.1 Aquisalimonas sp. | reverse complement strand
TGCCCACAGAGCAGCCGGGCGTGGAGATCGGGCGGCGCCACATCCCCAGTGCGACCATGTTCCAGAACGGGCCGACGAGCGGCACCGACGTCTTCATCCCGCTCGAGAACATCATTGGAGGGGCTGACTACGCGGGGCGGGGCTGGATGATGCTCATGAAGGCCCTGGCGGCGGGGCGCGGCATTTCGTTGCCGTCGCTCGCGTGCGCAGCCTCCGCGCTCGCGGCGCATTCGACAGGCGCCTACGCGCGAGTTCGCCAACAGTTCAATCGGCCCATCGGCAAGTTCGGCGGCATCCAAGAACCGATGGCACGGCTGGCCGGCAATGCCTACGCGGTCGACTCCGCTCGTCGACTGACCTGTGCCGGGCTTGACGAAGGTCGGTCGCTTGCCGTGATTTCGGCCCTCATGAAATACAGCGCCACGGAACGGATGCGCCGCGCAGTCAACGATGCGATGGATGTTCATGCTGGCAAGACCGTCATCGATGGGCCATCGAATTACCTCTCCCCCCTCTATAAGGCACTTCCAATTGGCATCACCGTTGAAGGCGCCAATATCGTCACCCGTAGCCTGATGATCTTCGGTCAGGGCGCAGTTCGAGCCCACCCGCATATGCTCGATGAAGTGCTGGCGCTCCAGGAAGGCAACCAGGACTCGGCACTGGAGAGTTTTGACAAGCATTTCTGGGCCCATGTTGGCCATTCCGTGCGCACATTCTTCCGGGCGCTCGCCCGCGGATGGACAGGCGCGATGTTCGCTCCTGCTCCGAACTCAGGCAAGGCGCGTCCTCTCTATCGGAGCCTGGGGCGCTGGGCGTCGGCCTATGCCCTGACAGCTGATATGGCCCTGCTCACAATGGGTGGTGGCCTGAAGGGCAAGGAAATGATTTCGGGCCGGATGAGCGACATCCTGTGTGAGCTGTATTTCCTCTCGGCCATCCTGAAACGGTGGGAGGACGATGGCCGCAAGGTCGAAGACTACCCACTGGTCGAATACAACGCCGCTCAGGCTTTCTCGCGCATCAGCACCTCGCTGGACGAGGTGCTGGCGAACTTCCCGTCCCGGTGGGCGGCAGGGCTGGTGCGCCTTGCCACGCGTCCCGGAGGCCGTGTACGTGGCCCTGATGACCATCTCACGGAGCTTTGCGCGAACTTGATCTACGAACCGTCCGCAACGCGCGAGCGGCTCATTGGCAGAATCGCACACACCGGCCATCCTGGGCTCGCACGGCTCAACGAGGCTTATCAAAAGGTTGTGCAGGTCGAACCGTTGGCGACAAGGTTGCGCGAGTTGGAACAGACCGCGACCCAGGCGCTCGAAGCGGGCGTGCTCACTGAGGCCGAGAAAGCCCGCTTGGACGCGGCGCAAACCGCCGTGGATCGAGTCATCGCCGTTGACGACTACTCACCTGCCGAGCTCGCGCAACTCTTCCCGGGCCTCAAGGCAGGGGATGAAATGCCGAAGGAGGAGCCAACGCGATGAGTGACAGACCTGTGTACCTCGTAGACGGGGCGCGCACGCCGTTCTTGAAAGCCCGCGGCAGGCCCGGGCCCTTCACGCCGGTGGATCTTGCGGTGCAGTGCGGCAGGCCGCTGCTCCTGCGTCAGCGGTTTGCTCGCCAGGCGATTGATCTCGTGATTCTGGGTTGTGTCAATGTGATCCCCGATGAGATGAACCCGGCTCGGGTCGCCGCCCTGCGGCTGGGCCTAAGGGAAGAAACGGTCGCATTCACCATGCAGATCAACTGTGGCTCGGGCATGCAGTCCATCGACACGGCGTATCGTTACATTCAGCAGGGCAGCCACGACATTATCCTTGCGGGTGGAACCGAAGCCCTGAGCCACACGCCGCTCGTCCTGCGACAGGAGGCGGTCGAATGGTATGCCGGGATGGCGCAGGCGAAAGGCCCGCTGGCAACCGCAAAACAGATGTCGGGGCTCAAGCCAGGCTATTTGAAGCCGGTGGTCAGCCTGGAGCGTGGCCTGACCGATCCGATCACCGATCTCAACATGGGTCAAACCGCCGAAATTCTGGCCTATCGCTTCGGCATTGATCGGCCGACAGCCGATGCCTACGCGGTGGAAAGCCATCACCGTTTGGCCCACGCGCAGGCCGAAGGCTGGCTGACCGATGAAATCACCCCCACCTTCGACCGTGACGGCGCCGCCCATGAGCACGACGACGGGGTTCGCTCCGACGCCAACCTTGAGAGCCTTGCCAAGCTGAAGCCGGCCTTCGAGAGGCCTTACGGCAAGGTGACACCAGGAAACGCCGCGCAGATCACTGACGGTGCCTCATGGGTTGTGCTGGCCTCCGGAGAGGCCATTGAAGAGCATGGGCTGCAGCCGCTCGCCCGAGTCGTTGACAGCGAATGGGCGGCGCTTCACCCCTCGATCATGGGGTTAGGCCCGGTGATGGCGGTTTCCCCCCTCATGAAGCGCCGGGAGTTGCAGCCAGGCGATATCGACCTGTGGGAAATCAACGAAGCCTTTGCCGCGCAGGTGCTGGCGTGTCTCGCCGCATGGCAGGACGAGACGTTCTGCCGCGACTTGCTGGGGCTGACAGGCGGCTTCGGCCACATTGATCGCGAGCGGCTGAACGTCGATGGCGGCGCGATCTCGCTGGGTCATCCCGTCGGCACAAGCGGCAACCGCATCGTGCTGCATCTGGCCAATGCGCTGAAGCGGCGGCGCGGCATGCGGGGCATCGCAACGGAATGCATTGGCGGTGGCCAGGGTGGCGCGATGCTATTGGAGGCTGTGTGATGGTTGACAAGGTCCTGGAGCACTTAGGCGAACACCGTCTAGAACTCGGTCCGGCGGCTGAAGCTGTAGGTCAGGGCCACTGGCGCTACACCGTTGATAGTGCGGGTATAGGCTGGCTCGTATTAGACAAGACCGACAGCAGCGTGAACACAATCTCCGGGGCCGTGCTCCGCGACCTGGAGGGGCATGTTGAGCAGATTGAAGCCAATCCGCCCGAGGCGCTGGTGATTCGATCTGCTAAGAGTGCAGCCTTTGCTGCGGGGGCCGATATCGAAGGCTTCGCCGAATTGGCGGACAGGGATGCCGAGGGGGAGCTACGGGCCGCTCACGCGGTACTCGACCGCCTCGAGGGGCTTTCCAGCCGCACCATTGCTGTGGTTCATGGCGCCACACTCGGGGCGGGATTCGAATTGACGCTTGCATGTGACTACCGCATCGCCGTCGAAGGCGCCTCTTTCGCTTTTCCAGAGGTGCACTTGGGCCTGCATCCCGGGCTGGGAGGAACGTTTCGCCTGACGGGGCTGATCGACCCGACTGAGGCAATGACGCTGATACTCACCGGCAAGCCGGCCGATGCCGGCAAGGCCAAAGACCTGGGCATCGTCGACATGGTAACCCAGGAACGCCATGTTGCCGCCGCAGTACGGGCCATTGTTGCGGGCGAAGTGGACCACAATAGCCGTGGACTTGCTGCCAAGGCCTACAAGCTGGCGCCGGCGCGCCGTGTTGCAGCCCGGCGGATGCGCGCAAAGACCGAAGAGAAGGCACCCCGGGAACATTATCCCGCGCCGTGGGCGTTGATTGACCTTTGGGAACAGCACGGGGGATCCGAGTCTGAAATGCAGACGGCCGAAATCGAGTCCTTTGCGGAGTTGTTGCGCTCAAACACCTGCCGCAACCTCGTTCGCGCATTTTTCTTGCGCCAGGCGCTTAAGGGGAAAGCCCGGGGCGAGGACGAGATTGGCCATGTTCATGTTGTGGGGGCGGGCGAGATGGGCGCCCAGATCGCCCCATGGGCGGCGCTCAATGGCAAGCTCGTGACACTGGGCGACATGGAGCTTGCACCCTTGGGTGCAGCCATGAAGTCGGCAGCAGGGATCTGCAAGGACAAGCACCTGTCCTCGATCGAGACGCGCGAAGTGCTCGACCGCCTCATACCGGACCCGCGCGGATACGGTCTCGCGCACGCTGATCTTGTGATTGAAGCAGGTCCCGAAGATGCGGAGACGAAGGCAAAGATCTACGCCGAGCTGGGGCCGGGGATGAAATCCGGCGCGATTCTCGCGACCAACACCTCCAGCCTGCCGATGACCGAGCTCGCCACAAGGGTTCGCGCCCCCAGCCGTTTTGCGGGCCTGCATTTTTTCAACCCTGTCTCGAAGATGCATCTCGTCGAGGTGGTCACCCACGAAAGGACTTCAAACAGAACGCGGGAGAGACTGACGGCGTTCTGCGGGGCGATCGACCGGCTGCCAGTGCGGGTGGGCGATTATCCTGGGTTTCTGGTGAATCGTGCGCTGACCCCATACCTGCTCGAGGCCATGGTGCTTCTGGACGAGGGCGTGGATAAGGAAAGCGTCGACCGCGCAGCGCTCAGTTTCGGCATGCCCATGGGGCCGGTGACATTGGCCGACCAGGTTGGGCTGGACATCTGCCTGTCCGTTGCCAAGAGCCTGCGGGACAATCTTCCTGTGCCGATGGCCCACATCCCGGATTGGGTCCACACCATGGTCGAGGATGGCAAGACCGGCAAAAAAGCCGGCCAAGGTTTCTATGATTGGTCGAGCGGCCCGCCGAAACCGGGCATGGAGGCGCCTGAGTCGGATGACATGACCGACCGGCTGATCCTGCCGATGATTAATGCCTGTGCCGAGTGCCTGCGCATGGGGGTGGTGGAGAGCGAAGACACGGTCGATGGCGCGATGATCTTTGGCACCGGCTTTGCCCCGTTTCGCGGTGGCCCGATGCACTACGCGCGCTCCCGCGGTTTCGCAAATATTCAAACCGGGCTTCATGGGTTGACAGAGGCTCATGGGGCGCGTTTCGCCCCGGATGCATACTGGACGGCGCATGGCTGAGGGCAATGCAGTGGTTCCGTTTCCTACCTCCGATGCGCGTGCGGTGGCGCAACGCATCGCCGCCGAGGTGGGGCCTGAGCTGCGCGTCGCTCTGCCCCTGGGGCTGGGCAAGCCGGTCGCGTTAACCAATGCGTTGACGCAGCTCGCGCTGGAGGATCCTTCA
>NZ_SKOG01000194.1 GCF_007120195.1 Aquisalimonas sp. | reverse complement strand
CTCCTGCGTCCCGGGCTGGGCGGACGGCGCGCCGGGGCCAGGCATGTCACCGGCGCGGCCTGCCGGCGCATGACGCGCGGGCGGGTCGAACAGGAGCACGCAGGCGCGATACGCGAGTGCGGCGACGACCATGGCGATGATCAGGCTGGTCGGGTCCGGGCGCTCAGCTTCGGCGAAGAGCTTCAACCCCTCGGCCACCAGCGAGAGCGCAACGGCGGCTGCTGCCGCGATCCAGGCACCGTGCGGGCGCACCAGCGCACCCAGCCGTTGACCCCCGGTGCCCAGCCACAGGAGCACGCCGAGCGGCGCATAAGCGATCGTCTGGTACAGGATGCTGCGAGCGGCGACAGCCTCCGAGACAAAGTAGTGGTAATAGAACGGCAGGAAGCTCAGCGACTGGAGCTGCTCGATGGCACGCGCCACATCCCAATGGTACCCGGTCAAGCCGGTGACAAGGGCCACCACGCCCACGCCGTAAGGGATGGCGAGCACCAGGCTTACCACGAACCCCCATCGCCCACGGAAAGCTTGCAGGGATGCTGTGGTCGCGCTGCCGGCGAGCGCCACCCCCACGATCAGCCCGCCACCACGCAACAAGGCGGATCGGCCATCGGCCACGCCCGAGTACAGCAGAAACTGCAGCAGCTCCAGCGCCACGGTGAACACAATGGCCGCAGCAATGGCGAGCCCCACCCGCGCGATGCCGCGCCCCGGCATGCGCGCGAGGAGCCAGATGCCGACGGGAATCGCGAGCAGCGGTTTCAGCACGGCGAGAACAAGACAGCGCGCCCCATGGGTGCAACCCTCAGGGGCGACCCACAGGCCCCAGCTGTCCGAGGCGAAGCGTGCGACGACCTCGGAGTGCGAAAGGGGAAAATCGAACGGGAAGAGGCTCGCAAACACGTAAGCCAAGGTGTAGCCGAGCAGCACGTGATCCAGCGACAACGCCCGCTGCCCGGAGGCAATCGCCGCGCAAACCCGCCACAAGCGCTCACCGACAACCGCCCCCGCCACCGCGCCGGCGAAGGCACCCGCCAGGTTGCCGCTCATATCCACCGGCGAAGGCGCACGGTAGGGAATCCATACCTGGATGAACTCGACAGTGGCGGTCACCAGCAGCGCTAGCAGCGAGACTGCAGCGACAACGATGATACGCAGGGCGACCGAGCGCCTGCCCGAGGTCAGCCACAGCGTCCAGAACAAACCCAGCGGCACGAACATCAGCACGTTGGCGACCCACTGCTGACGCTCGCCCGGCCCCGGCATATGGAACGTTTGACTGGTGTACATCGCCCAGGCGTCTGCAAAGGAGATTTGCCGAAACTCGAAGGGCATCAGGGTGAGGTACAAAGCCGCGCCGAGCGCCAACAGCGCAGCGACGGCCTGCCCGCTCCCCCTTGAGGCGCCCGAATACGTGACCTGCTGGACTGATGCCATTTGCCTCCCGATTCACCGTAATTCACCACGAGCCCACGCCGGTGTTCCCCGGACGCGCACAACGCCTCACCCCCGAGACCGAGACGGCAAGCCCCGCGATGTCAATTGAGCACTGAAGCCGTGCATACTTCACATTCTTGACTGATACACTAGCTGAAAACACATCCAAAACGGGCGCCAATCACACAAATCGCCTGCGATTTCATGTAAAACAATGCGTGGTGTCAGCCACGCTTACACGGAGACGAGCATTGAAAGAGGATTTCCTGCAGCAGTCCGTCACGGTCATTGGCCTGGGCTACATCGGACTCCCCACAGCAAGTCTTCTCGCCACCCGGGGTTTCCAGGTCCACGGTGTGGATGTGGTCCCGGAAGTGGTGGAGACGATCAACCGCGGCGACATCCACATCGTCGAGCCAGAGCTGGACGTTCTCGTGCGCTCCGCGGTGCAAAGCGGCCAGCTTCGGGCATCCACAGAGCCGGCCCCCGCCGACGTGTTCATCCTCGCCGTCCCCACTCCCTTCGATGACAACAAAACGCCGGATCTGAGCTACGTGGAGGCGGCCGCCCGGCAGATGGCCGAGGTGCTTGAACCCGGCAACCTGGTCATACTGGAGTCCACCAGCCCGGTGGGCACCACCGAACGGGTGGCCGAATGGATCACGAACGCCCGTCCGGACCTAGCCGATGGCAAGGTGTATATCGCCCATTGTCCAGAGCGCGTGCTGCCAGGGCGCATCATCCAGGAGCTGGTCAATAACGACCGCGTCGTCGGCGGGCTCAACGAGGCCTCCACAGCGGCGGCCACGGCGTTCTACCGCCAGTTCGTCTCGGGCGAAGTCCTGCCGACGGGGGCGCGCGTCGCAGAGATGGCCAAGCTCACAGAAAACACCTTCCGGGATGTCAACATCGCGCTCGCCAACGAACTCTCCATCATCTGTGACGGGCTGGGGATCGACGTCTGGGAGCTCCTGCAACTCGCCAACCGCCACCCGCGGGTCAACATCCTCATGCCCGGCCCCGGAGTGGGCGGGCATTGCATCGCGGTGGACCCCTGGTTCATCGTGGACTCCGCCCCGGAACACTCGCGCCTGATCCGCGTCGCGCGCGAAGTCAACGACAGCAAGCCGGACCACGTGATTACCCAGGTGCGCAACAGGGCCGCTCGCCTGCGGGATCCGGTGATCGCCTGCCTGGGGCTTGCCTATAAGGCCGACGTGGACGACATGCGCGAGAGCCCGGCGATGCGTATTACGCAGACGCTGGCCCGCGAACAAGTGGGCCGCATCCTGGCCGTGGAACCCTACGGCCGCCGCGGACTACCCGCCGAGCTCATGGAACTGGGCGTGGAGCACGTCGCCATCGAGCAAGCCCTGGAGGAGGCGGACGTCCTGGTGATGCTGGTGGCCCACCGCCACTTCCGCCGCCTGCCACGGGCGCCACTGCAGCAGAAAATGGTGGTGGACGCCTGCGGGCTTTTGAGCCTCCTACAATAACCACTGGCGGGAGCGCGGCGCGACCCGTAGCGCGGCCCGGCCCCAACCGGCGACAAACAATGACCGACATCCCGAGCACCACCCCGCCCACGCTGGCTAATGCGCGCATCGCCGTGATCGGCCTGGGCTACGTGGGCCTGCCCCTTGCCGTGGCCTTTGCGGAGCGCTATCCGGTAACGGGCTTCGATATCAGCACCAGGCGCATCAACGAGCTGCGCGAGCGGCATGACCGCACCCGTGAGGTGAGCGCCGAGCAGCTGGCCGCCGCCCAGGGGCTGGGCTTTACCAGCGCGACGCAGGACATCAGTGACTGCAACATATACGTCATCACCGTGCCCACACCCATCGACCGCTACAAGCGCCCGGACATGGGACCGCTGATCCGTGCCAGCGAGATGGTCGGCAGCGTGCTGTCGCCCGGAGATGTGGTCATCTACGAATCCACCGTCTACCCCGGGGCCACGGAAGAGGACTGTGTTCCCCTGCTGGAGCAGGCTTCCGGTCTGCGCTTTAACCAGGATTTCTACGCGGGCTACAGCCCCGAGCGCATGAACCCCGGTGACAAGGCCCACACGGTGCGCGATATCGTCAAGGTGACGGCAGGCTCCACCCCCGAAGCGGCGGACTGTGTTGATGGCCTCTACGCCAGCATCATTACTGCCGGCACCCACAAGGCCCGCAGCATTCGCGTCGCCGAAGCCGCCAAGGTGATCGAGAACACCCAGCGCGACGTCAATATCGCCTTGATCAACGAGCTGGCCATGCTGTTCAGCCGCATGGGGCTCGACACCCAGGCGGTGCTGGAAGCCGCCGGCACCAAGTGGAACTTCCTGCCCTTCAAGCCCGGGCTGGTGGGTGGACACTGCATTGGCGTCGACCCCTACTACCTGACCCATAAGGCGCAGGAGATCGGCCACCACCCCGAGATGATCCTCGCCGGACGGCGCACCAACGACGGCATGGGCCGGTTCGTCGCGACCCGGGTGCTGCAGCTAATGGCAGAGCGCGAGCGCAGCATCGTGGGCGCGCGTATCCTCGTGCTGGGGTTGGCCTTCAAGGAAAACTGCCCGGATCTGCGCAACACCCGAGCCGTGGACGTCGTCAACGAGCTCGCAGCATTCAACGCCCGCGTCGATGTACACGACCCCTGGGTGGACGCGGCCGAGGCGCAAGCCGAATACGGCATCACCACCGTCCCGACCCCGCAGGCCGGCACTTACGATGCCGTCATCATCGCGGTGAGCCACCGGGAGTTCGCCGCCATGGGCGCCGACAACATCCGCGCCCTGTTAAACGACACCGGCATCGTCTACGACATCAAGGGCCTGCTGCCGGAAGATCAGGTCGAAGGCAGGCTGTGAGCTGAATGGCCCCCTCGACAACCGTGCCAACCCGTTCAAGCGGAGCGCGTAGCACGGAGTAGCGCAGCGTAATCCGCCGTCCATGACACAGTGCTGCAGGCGCACGACTGATCTTGCGTCTGTGCGCCGTTGGCGCGATTTGTTTAACGGTGCATTACGCTGACGCTAATGGCACCCTACACGCTTCGATCGGCCGCGGTGCCATCGCGTGGCTGCACGCCATACGCGGGTTAGCGCAGCGTAACCCGCCGTCAAAACAAACCGCGCCGAAGGCGCACAATAGAGCGTCCAAGCCTCACATCCTGCTCCCCCACCATCACAACTCCGTTCCCCAAACCCTACGAGCCTTGATTCATTCCGCCACCTAAAATACTGTACAGACATATAACAATAACCCACCAAGAGGTTCGGCTCATGAGCCACGACCAGAACTTCAAGAACTTGATCCTCGACTACCCGCGCCAGGCACTGGCGTTTTTCGCCGCGGAGGACGCCGCCGCCATCGACGCCGGCGTTCGGATCACACCGCTGCGCCAGGAGCAACTCCAGGAGTGCCTGGGGGAGCGGTTCCGGGAGCTCGACGTGCCGCTGCGCGTCGAGTGGCCGGACGGGCGCCGGGCGGCGCTGCTGTTCGTCGTGGAAACGGAGAGTGCCGCGCGGCGGTTCGACATCCACCGCCTGGCGCACTACTGCCTGGATCTCGCACAGCTGTGTGAGACCACACGCGTGGT
>NZ_SKOG01000054.1 GCF_007120195.1 Aquisalimonas sp. | reverse complement strand
GTCATTGACACAACCCGGCAGCGTTCCCTGGAGCACCCCATCCTTGCCAACCCGGTCGGTCACCGTGATGCGCAACGTGGGTTCCCGCTCCTCGGAGTCACAAACGCCGCCCTTGTCGTTTTCGATGTCTTCCAGGGTGAAAATAAGCGATCTGCCATTTTGGTCTCTCAGATCTCTGGGGCTGGTCCCGTCACGCAGCTGCGGCGTGATCATCTCCTGGTACTCGTAGGACGGCCACGCGCGGCAGCCGATCTGCAGTTCCGTCCCCTTGGAGAGATCCGCGTTCGTCAGCACGACAATGAACTTCTGGTCATCCGCCAGGCCATTCACTTCCGTGACCCGGTTGAGCTCGGGCAGCACGTCGTAAGGTTCCCCGGTGGGCAGGAGGCTGCGCAGGCCCCGGCGGGGTTCCAGGTCGAAGTAGTCGATGTAGCGGACGTTGTGTACCTTGTCATACGCGCGGTGGTGCCCATCGAGGCGGTTACCGAGGCCATCGGCCGCCAGGTGCTTATTCATTGGGCCCCGCGCGTCGGGGTCAGTATCCGTCTTGCGACCATCGTCCGGGTAGTCTGGATCCTGTTCGTGAGGGTTGACCAATGGTCCGTGCGGGCTATCTGTCGTCACATCGATGTCGCCGCCGAATACCAGGCTCTCGCCGGTGTCGTCGATGGACTCCGGCAGCAAGAGGCCATTGATGAATACCGCGTCAATGTACTGGACGACCCGGGCGAACGCGGGTTGGGCAATGTTGCCGCGGCCGAGGCGTAACGCCACGGGGTACTTGTGTTGCGCCTCGCCGCCGGGCGGAGCCATGGCAAGGCCGTCTTCTTCATCGAGTCGTTCATCGCGGTTGAGGTCGAACAGGGCGCGCTGCGGGCTGCCGCCGCTGGCGAGCCCGAGCTGGATGATCCAGCTCTCGTTGTAACGCACATCGTCGGCGTCACGCTGCGATGGGTTGAGTGACGTGAACTGCAGGCGGCCCCCTCGAATCTGCGGATGACCGAGGAGCCGTTCGCCCTCGGATGGCAACGGCACCATCCAGCCCAGGTCGTGCCCCTCGCCATGCCAGTTCGGCTCGATATCGACGAGCTCGCCGTCATCGTCGGTGGTACCGATCACGCGCACAGTGCGCTCATTGCCGTCCCAGTCACGGGTGACTTCCACTAGCTCCTGTTGAATCAACCGCGCCGAGTCGATGGGACTACTGTCGTCAAGCCGGTCCCAGAGACCGTACACACTCTGCTCAGAGGTCACATCGAGGTCGGCGGCGCTGAGCAGGCTGCCAGTGCCGACATACACCATCACACCGGAACCGGTCGGATGGCGGGCAACATCCGGTTCCACCGTAATCGGGTTGCCCCGGCTGTCAGTAAACAGTCGGGTACGAGTTTGCGCATCCAGGTCGAAGCGCCAGACGTTTCCCCTTAAATCGCCAGCGTAGGCATAATCAACCCGACCATTTCCATCAAGGTCCACCAACGCCGGTGCAGACAAGCCGTTATTGCCTGCGTAATTGGTGGTAATTGTGATCGGGGAACCGCCGGAGACCGGCATCAGGATCAGTTTTGCTCTATCGGAGTCGCTGAGGTAGCCATTGCCGAAAATCACGTACCACTTGTCGTCCGGCAGCCGTGCGATTCCGGGTCGGCCATGAATATGGCCAATATCCTCGTTATCGCTGCCGGAGAGCTCGAAGAGCACGTCGGGATCGGTGGGGTCACTGACGTCCAGGGTGAACAGGCCCCTGGCACCGGCGCCCAGTCCGCCAGCGACCACATGCCTGTCGTCAAAGGATCGGCCGCGCAGTTCGCCATCGACGAAATAGGTGTGGCGATACGGAACGCGGGCAAGCCTGTCAAGCTTGCCCAGGAGCATCGATGGCACATAGCCGAACACTTCTTTGCCGGTTTCGGCGTTGAACCCATGCAGCATACCGCCGTTCGAGCCGACCAGGGCGAGTCCGTGCGAGCCTGCCGGCAGATAGACCGGTCGCGAGTTGATGATATCGCCCAGCACGCTAAAGCGCAGCCGCAGACGCCCGCCTTCCTGATCGCGCTCATGGCTACGGTCGCCGCGGACGAAGTTCAGCAGTTCACTGGCCTTGGCCTCGGGACCGTCCTGCGCGTCTTCATCGGCAAATGCCACAGGATCCAGGCTGGATTTTTGATGATCCGAGAGGCGGTCCCACCAGAAGGGCACTGTGTTGCATGGATTAGCCGAGCATTCTTTGACCGTGAACAGGTTACGTTCCTTCCAGAACACGTCATCCGGCTCCTCCAGCGCCTCGCCGTCGCCGTCGAGGTCCCGCTCATGCTCCGGAAATCCCGCTCGGGCGCTCCAGTTCTCCTCCCCTTGTTCCGGCGGATAGGCGCCCACGGGAACGTCCGTCGTCCTCTCCCCCTGCTGGCTGATCGTGTATTCGACCAGGTCGCCCATCCACGTGCCGTTCTCGAACCACGGGCGGTACGCCCGGGTCGCGCCGGCTTCGAGATTGGTGCTCTTGAGTGCATAGGGCGCCAGCGTCGCAGGCGGCTGGGTGTCCGGGTCGACGACGACCTCCGCTGCCGCATGGGGCGCTAAGATGAGCGCGCCAAGGAGGACGGGCATGACTGTGTGAGGAAATCTCGAACGTGCGCAAGATGCTTTTTGATGCTGTTCCATGGCGATTGCCTCGCTCTCCCTGTGTTTACGGCGCTTCCAGCGTGACGAAAATGGTCTGTACGATACGGGCCGCACCCCGGTCACCTTCGCTGCGCGCGCTGATGCGAAAGATGCTGACGTGGCTGCCGGCGACCTCCTCGCCCTCGGCGATGGACTCTCCGGGTACCTCGCGACGACCGATATGTTCTATGGCGTATTCACCACCATCGAAGTTTTGCGTTTTAAAGTTCCATGCCGCGACGTCCAGCGGATCAAGGCTGTCCTCGGCCAGATCGTGGTAGCCCGCGTCCGGCCTGGGGTTGCCAGTGACAATACCGGTGATCACTTGCTCGCCTTCGCGGACCACGAACTCGGCGCTTGACAGCGTTGCCGTTTGGGTCCGAAAGCTGTTCGACATGAGCTCCTGCATGATCGAGGAATTCATGGCCGAGACACCCAGCAACGTCATCACCAGCAGCAATATGAGACAGACGATCAAGGCGACACCGCGTTGGTCTTCCACTGCGTGGTGCTTTAACGGGATGGTGCGCATAAGTTGGTCTCATCTGTTCCGCAGGGACACGGTATTCACGTACAGGTGGCGGCGGAAATTGTCGTTCGGCTGGTACTGCTCATTGCCCATTGTGTATGTCGTGGTGTTGCTCAATGCCGGTTCCGGGCATTCCGCGCGAACTAATACCCAGGTTCTGACGGCAACCACTTCGCTCCAGTCCCCCACGGCACCGGCATCCACGTATTCATCGACGCCGGCTTCCAGGAACCTCAGCTTGAGATGCTCCACGCCTGCAATCGCCTCGCCGTCGTCTTGCCATGGCTGAAGCCCAGCACGCCATAAGGCAGGCATGGCTTGCTCGCCGGCACATGCGGAGGCGGAACCATTGACGCTGCCGATGTAATAGGCGTGGGCCCGCAATGGTCTGGTCGCCGCCGTATCCGCACCCACTGCAGGAAGGATGTTCGCGCCCTCCGGCTGGTCACCGCGCATCAAGCGGCTCTCGAACAGGCTGCTGCGCATATACAGCGCGTCCGCGAGAAGGCTGTCGTCATCGAGCACATCGGATGCGGCGTAGCGCACCGCGAGGATGTCCCCGCGCAGGTAGTTGTCGAAGCAGTCGGTCCCGTCGAGCGCACTGCTCAGGTCGAAGACGCGCCGTTCGATCATTCGTGGCCACGTCCCGTCGGAGGGACATGTCGGCGCCCAATTCGCCGGGCCGGGATCGCCGGAGACTTGCTCGATATCGGCATTGCCACCCCAGTACCCAGCCCGGCGCAGGTCGGAGACCAACAGGTCGGTCACGTAGCGGCCTGTCTCCTGCATTCGGGCCAGCGTTTCCTGGGTATTGAAGCTTTGTTTGCCGCTCAGGTAGATCTGGTAGGCTCCGGCGGTCAGGATCAGGCCGATGACCAGGGCCACCATGAGCTCCACAAGCGTCAGCCCCCCCTGGCGACGGGCGACTGGCAGGCTGCTCGGCGTGAAGCTTCCGCGGGTCATAGACGCACCCTCAGTATGTAGCTCAGGCGCTCCGCAGAGCCATCGTCTTCCGCCGCATCGCCATCCCATGCAACGGTAATCCGGAAGGTATCGTTATCGAGATCCTCGACCGTACCGGCTCCTGCTGGCAGAAGGGACACGAGCAGACAGGACCACTCGGCAAAGTCGGCGGTACGCACGGGCGAGCTGGGAACGGAGTCGGGGTTGTCACAGCCGTCGCTGGTGTCGACGTAATTGGCGTCCGGGTTGGCCCGCACACGATCCGCCATATCGTAGGCCAGGGCGGCGGCTTGCGAGCCGAGGTAAGCGTTGTGACTGCTTTTCATGCCGATCGTCTGCAGGCCCGCGATACCGAGTAGCCCGATGGACAAGACGAGGAGGCCGATCAGGACTTCCAGAAGCGAGAACCCTCGCTGTCCTTTGATGCTCCTCGTGGGTCGTACATTCATGGTGGTTTGGTCTCCTCGCTGCCCGCCTCGCAAAGCCGGTTTAGCAGTCCGCAGGTCTGGTGGTAATCCGGCCCATGGCATGGACAGTCACCGTTCTCGCGCGGCCTGAAGCGCCTGGTGTACAGCTCTCGGGCGAGAGTTGGATGACCACGGCGCCAGCGGGGCTGGTTTTGAGGCCGCGAGCGTCGAAAATGATTCGCTGGTCGTTCCCGGCAATGGCGGAGACCTCCATTCTCGACATCACGCCGTACTCGCGAATGCGGGTGTCGTCATCGCAACTGTTGCCCGTATGGATGCAGGCACCCCCACCCAGGCGCTGACTGGGAACCAAAGCGGACAATGAAACGCTTTCGCCGCGCTTGATCGCCTCCGCTCTGGCGACATTCAGCGCGGAGACCAGCTCGTTTGTGCTCGATACCGTACGATTG
>NZ_SKOG01000291.1 GCF_007120195.1 Aquisalimonas sp. | reverse complement strand
GTGGCGGTTGCTGCGCAGCATTCGCCCGGACATCGTCCATAGCCGCAATCTCGCGGCACTGGAATGCCAGGTCGTCGCCGCCCTGTCGGGTGTGCCCATTCGGATCCACGGCGAGCATGGGCGCGACGTCTCCGACCTGGACGGCAGCAGCGTCAAGTACCAGTGGTTGCGGCGAGGCTTCAGCCCCTGGGTCCATCACTACATTGCCCTGTCGCGCGACCTGGAAACCTACCTGACTGACCAGGTTCGTATCGATGGCGGCCGGGTCACGCAGCTCTACAACGGGGTGGATACCGCCCGGTTTCGCCCCGTTCGCCGCGAACTGCCCGTGCCCGGCTTTGCGGGGGCTGATCAGGTCGTCATCGGCACCGTGGGTCGCATGCAGCCCGTCAAGGATCCGCTGAATCTGGTACGGGCGTTTATTGACCTGGTGCAACGAGTCCCCGACGGGCGCCGCCGCCTGCGCCTGGCGATCATCGGCGATGGGCCGTTGCGGGCCGAGGCCCGGGACCTGCTGGGTGCAGCTGGTGTGGGCAAGCTGGCTTGGCTGCCCGGGGATCGGGACGATATCCCGGAACTGCTGCAAGGCATGGATGTATTCGTGTTGCCCTCTCTCGGCGAGGGGATCTGCAATACGGTACTGGAGGCCATGGCCAGCGGTCTGCCGGTGGTTGCTACCGACGTCGGCGGCAATCCCGAGCTGGTTACCCACGGTGACACCGGGTTGCTGGTGCCGGCGGGGGATCCCCCAGTCATGGCCAAGGCCATCGCGGGGCTTATTCGTGATTCGCAGCGCATGCGCGCGTTCGGCAAACGGGCGCGTGAGCGGGTGCTGCGGGAGTTCAGCCTGGACGCCATGGTGGGGCGCTACGCCACGGTTTACGAGCGGCTGCTGAGCGAGCGCGGCCGCCGCGCGACAGAAGGATAACCAGCATGTGCGGACTGGTGGGCATCATGGACACGCGGGGCAGGGCCAATCCCGCTCGCGAACTGCTGCACCGAATGAACGAGACCCAGCATCATCGTGGGCCGGACGAGGGCGGGTTGCACGAAGGTGCCGGTATTGGCCTGGGCCATCGGCGGCTGTCCATCATCGATCTCTCCTCCGGCCAGCAGCCTCTGTACAACGAAGACCACACCGTCGTCGTGGTGTACAACGGCGAGATTTACAACTTCCAGGCCCTGGCCAAAGAGCTTGCCCGTCTGGGGCATACCTTCCGTACCCATTGTGACACCGAGGTGATCGTCCATGCCTGGGAAGAGTGGGGTGAGCGTTGTGTCGAGCGCTTCCGCGGCATGTTCGCCTTCGCGCTCTGGGATGAGCGCCGCGAAACGCTGTTTCTGGCCCGTGACCGCCTGGGCATCAAGCCGCTGTACTACGCGCTGCTCGGCGACGGCACGCTGATTTTCGGCTCCGAACTCAAGTCCCTGACGGCTCATCCGCAGCTCGACCGCGAGCTCGACCCCTACGCCGTGGAAGAGTATTTCGGCTTCGGCTACGTGCCAGAGCCGCGCACGATCTACAAGCAGGCGCGCAAGCTCCCGCCCGGGCACACCCTGACGATTAGGCGCGGCCGCCCCATGCCTGAGTCCCGGGAGTACTGGGACGTCCAGTTTGCGCCGACGGAGATTGACGAGGCCGATGCGCGAACGGAGCTCATCGAGCGCCTGCGCGAAGCCGTGGACATCCGCATGATCGCCGAAGTCCCCCTGGGGGCGTTTCTTTCCGGTGGCGTGGATTCCAGCGCCGTGGTGGCCATGATGGCCGGGCTTTCGCAAGACCCGGTCAACACCTGTTCCATTAGCTTCGGGGATCCGGCCTTCGATGAGGCGGCCTACGCGCAGATTGTGGCGCAACGCTATGGCACCCGGCACCGCGTCGAGCAGGTCAGCGCGGATAACTTCTCGTTGGTCGACCGTCTTGCCGGGCTCTATGACGAGCCCTACGCGGACAGCTCGGCGATGCCCACCTATGAGGTGTGTCGACTCGCCCGCAAGGACGTTACAGTCGCCCTGTCCGGTGACGGCGGCGACGAAAACCTCGCGGGTTACCGTCGCTATCGTTTCCACCGTCAGGAAGAGCGACTGCGCAACGGCCTGCCCCTGGGGTTGCGCCAGTCGGTGTTCGGGGCTCTGGGACGGGTGTATCCCAAGGCGGACTGGGCGCCAAGAGTTTTCCGGGCCAAGGCGACGTTCCAGGCATTCGCCCGGGATACGGTGGAAGGCTACTTCCACAACATCTCGGTGCTCAATGACGGCCAGCGCCAGGCGCTGTATGGCGAGCGTTTCCGCCGCGAGCTCCAGGGCTACCACGCCGCGGAAGTGCTTCGGCGTCACGACCGTAAAGCACCCAAGGATGACCCGCTATCGCGGGTCCAGTACCTGGATCTCAAGACCTACCTGGCCGATGACATCCTGACCAAGGTGGACCGGGCCAGCATGGCCCATTCCCTCGAGGTTCGCGTCCCGATTCTCGACCATCATCTGGTGCAGTGGATGGCCGGGTTGCCATCGTCATTGAAGCTACGGGGCGGTGAGGGCAAGCACGTGTTCAAGCGGGCTTTGGAGCCCTACCTGCCGCAGGACGTGCTCTATCGCCAGAAGATGGGGTTCGCCGTGCCGCTGGCGTCCTGGTTCCGGGGGCCACTGCGCGAGCGCGTACGCCGTGCCGTGACCGGCCCCGCGATGCTCGACTCAGGCTTCTTTGATCCGGCGTATCTGCGTCTGGTCGTGGATCAGCACCAATCCGGTCGGCGCGACAACAGCGCCATGCTGTGGTCGCTGTTGATGTTCGATGCCTTCCTCCGCGGGCAGAGTGCTGACGCGGCCGAGTCCGACAACTGGCGGATTGCGGCCGGGGCGCGGGAGGTCAGGGCGTGAGCGTGCTGCTGGTCGGGCTGCCACGCTCGGGCACCACCTGGGTGGGCAAAATCCTCGACAGTCACCCGCAGACCCTCTACCGCCACGAACCGGACCGCGGTGGGGCGCTGCGCGATGTACCGATTCATGCGCCGCCGGATGCGACCGACAGCTACGGGGCGCGCATTGAGTCGTTTCTGCAGGCACTGCCGGCGAGTCGGGACGCGCGGGTGTGCGGCAAGCTGCCCCTGTTCCCCAAGCGCTATCTGCCGGGGTGGCGGTTCACCGCCTTCAAGACCAGCATCTACCTCGACAAGGCGACACGGGGCCGCTTGCCAATCCCCATCACGCAACCCGTGAGCCGCATCAACGGTGCGCCCGTGACGGTGTGGAAGTCCATCGAGTCCACAGGCCGTGCCGGTCTGATTGCCCGCTGCGCCTCGGAGCTCCGGGTCATTCACCTGCTGCGCCATCCCTGCGGGCAGATCGCCTCGATCCTGCGCGGCGAGGCCTCCGGCCACTTCAGCGATGACTGCCCCTCGAGCGAGGATTGGCATCTCTTCGCCATGCTCTGCGACACGCCCCAGGCGCAGCGGCATAACCTCGACCTGGAGCGGCTGCGCGCCATGGACCCGGTCAGCCGCCTGGCCTGGCGCTGGGTGCTGTTCAACGAGAAGGCGATGGACGAGCTGGACGGCCTGGAGAACGCCTGCACCGTTTGCTACGAGGACGTCTGCCTGGAGCCTGAGGCGATCGCTCGCCGGATGATCGACTTCGCCGGCATGGAATGGGATCCCGCCGTCGAGGTATTTCTCGGTGAAAGCGCCTCCTCGGGCACCGACGCCTATTACAGCGTCTACCGCAACGCTGCGCGCGAAGTGGATCGCTGGCGCGAACGCCTGGAGCCGGAGCAGATCGAGCGCATTGGCCGCGTCGTCGAGGACACGGTGCCAGGGGCGCTGTACAGGGAGAGTTTCCATGGCTAATACCTGCGAGGTCGCGACCGGCGCTGCGCAGCAGACCCCTCCGAGCGCGGTTGACGGTCAGCGCCCGCCACTCATCCTGCACGTGCTGGATCATTCTCTGCCGCTCCAAAGCGGCTATACCTTCCGCACGCTGGCCATTTTGCAGCAACAGCGCCGTCTCGGGTGGCTTACCGAACACCTGACCGGCCCGAAACAGGGTCCAGGCACCGCGGACGCGGAGACCGTGGACGGGTGGCATTTCCATCGCACGCCCTGGGCCCATGGGGCGCCGTTAGTCCCGGGTGTTACCGAATGGCGCAGCATGGCGGCGATCACCCGGCGCCTGGACGGGCTGGTGCGCGACTTGCGCCCGGACGTGATCCACGCGCACTCACCGGCCCTTAACGCCGTTCCGGCGTTGCGCGTGGGAAAACGCCACGCAGTGCCGGTTGTATACGAAGTCCGGGCGTTCTGGGAAGACGCGGCCGTGGATCATGGCACAACCCGCGAGGGGGCCCTTCGTTACCGGCTGACACGGGGCCTGGAGACGTGGGCGCTGCGCCGGGCCGATGCCGTGACCACCATCTGTGAGGGGCTCCGACAGGACATTCTCGCCCGCGGAATCCCTCCGGGCCGAGTCACCGTCATCCCGAACGCTGTTGACCTGGCGGCGTTTTCCGGCGGTGGCAAAGCGGAACCGGGACTTCGCGCCAGTCTGGGCCTTCACGGCCGTGTGCTTGGTTTTATCGGCTCGTTCTATGCCTATGAAGGGTTGCCACTCTTACTACAGGCACTCCCGCGCATCCGACAAAGAGCGCCGGACGTGAAGGTCTTGCTGGTTGGCGGTGGCCCCGAGGAGGAGCGCCTGCGCACCACCGTTACCGAGCAAGGGCTGGAGGAGCACGTCGTGTTTACGGGGCGTGTGCCGCACGATGAGGTGCAACGCTACTACGACCTGATCGACGTGCTCGTCTATCCGCGGCTGTCCATGCGCCTGACAGAGCTGGTTACACCGCTGAAACCCCTGGAAGCCATGGCACAGGGGCGCCTGCTCGTGGCCTCCGACGTCGGCGGGCACCGGGAACTGATTCAGGATGGGCAAACTGGCGTGCTGTTCCGGGCTGGGGACGCTGAGAGCCTGGCGGAGCGCGTGACAGACCTGATGGACTCAGAAGGCACCTGGGCAGGGCTGCGGCAACGAGCCGCCCATTACGTGGATACGCAACG
>NZ_SKOG01000082.1 GCF_007120195.1 Aquisalimonas sp. | reverse complement strand
CGACCGCGAGGAGAACAGTCATGGGGTTTCTTGCAGGCAAGAAGGCACTGATCACCGGGGTGGCCAGCACTCGCTCCATTGCCCACGGGGTCGCGGAAGCCATGCATCGGGAGGGAGCGGAGCTCGCCTTCACCTACCTGGGCGAGAAGTTGAAGCCGCGCGTGGAGAAGTTCGCCGCGGAGATGGACAGCGCCATCGTGCTGCCCCTGGACGTGGGCAAGGACGAGGATTTCGACGCCCTTGCGCCCGGCCTCGCCAAGCACTGGAGCGAGGTCGATATCATCGTGCACTCCATCGGCTTCGCGCCCCAGGAGGAGCTCAAGGGGTCTTACGTCGACAACACCACGCGCCAGGGCTACCGCGTCGCCCACGACATCAGCGCTTACAGCTTTGTCGCCCTGGCCCGGGCCCTGCGCGGCATGATGAGTCAGGAAGCCGCCCTCGTGACCCTGACCTATCTCGGTGCCGAACGCGCCCTGCCCAGTTACAACGTTATGGGCGCGGCTAAGGCGAGCCTGGAGGCGAGCGTGCGGTATATGGCTTACGATCTCGGTCCCCAGGGCATCCGCGTTAACGGTCTATCGGCCGGACCCATTAAGACGCTGGCTGCTGCGGGCATTGCCAGCTTCCGCAAGATGCTCGAGTTCAATGCGCGCTCGGCACCGCTCAAGCGGAACGTGACCACGAACGAAGTGGGCAATGTCGCCGCCTTTCTCTGCTCCGATCTCGCTCGCGGCATTACCGGTGAGATCGTGCATGTGGACAGCGGTTTTCATATCGTCGGCCTACCCGGACTGGACGGCCTGGAAGAGGAGTGATGGCGTTCCCGCGCGCGGACGGCCACCGCCCCCGTGCGCGCGCAGACGGTGTTCCCAAACGCCGGTTACTGGTAGTCCTCGTCGTGGATTTCCACGTCGGCATCGGCGCGTAGCTGGGCCAGGAACTGCGCCACGGCTTCCTCGCCGTAGGCAGCGCGCAGGCGATCCGCCAATTCCTGGCGCTCGTCGGGATCCATGGCATCGAGGTCGCCTTCACGAACCCCACGCAGCATGACCACGACGCGATCATCGGCAGCGGATATCACACCTGTCTCCAGGCCGTTGTCCGGACGGGGCATGCGGAACACCCGCTCCAGAACGGGCCACGGCGCGCCCCCACCGTCACGGCTTATCCAGCCGACGCTCTCGTAGGAGACACGATCGTCTTCCTCTGCCAGGGCCTGCGCGTCGCCGCCGTCGTGCAGCTTCGCCGTCACTTCCTCGGCAAACGCATCAGCGGCCTCCCTGGCCTTGCGCGTGCGCAGCCGCTGCTCAATTTCATCGCGCGCATCGTCGACGCTGAGCTGCTCTGCGGGTTCGTGCTCCTGGATGCGCACCACCACCGCTCGGTCGTCGTCAATCTCGATCACCGGGCTATTCATGCGGTCCTCAAGCACCTCCATGCCGAACGCCGCCTCGAGCACTTCCGGCACAGACCCCAGGCCCTCCTCAGCACCATCCCGAGTGATCCAGTCGCTTTCACGGACCTCCAGTCCGAGCGACTCGGCCACGTCATCAAGACTGTCTGGCATGTCGTAGGCGAGTTCATCCAGCCGGTTGAGTTCCGCAAAGTATTCCGTGTTAACGCGCTCCTCGGCGATCTCCCGGCGCAACTCCTCCCGCACGTCCTCGAGCGGGGTGACATCACCGTGGCTGGCGGTTGTCGCCTCGATCAGGTGAAAGCCGAAGGGCGAGCGAACCGGCTCGGACAGTTCCTCCTCCTCCAGGGCGAACAGTACCTCTTCGAAGGGCTCTACCATGTCGCCGCGTTCGACCTGGCCCAAGTCCCCGCCCCGGGCAGCCGAGCCCGGGTCCTCGGAGTATTCCGCGGCCAGCTCCGCAAAGGACTCGCCCTCGAGGATACGCTCTCGCAACTCGCGGATACGCCGCTCAGCATCGGCCACTGCGTCCTCGCTGGCATCGTCGTCCACACGAATCAGGATATGGCGCGCCTCGACCTCGCCCTCCTCGGCGTAGCGTTCGTCCTTGACTTGCTCGTAGCGGGTCTCGATCTCCTCATCGCTGACATCGACACCATCGAGCATGTCCTCCCGGCGTAGCTCCACGTAGGCCAGGCGGACGCGCTCAGGCGTCACGAAGTCGTCAGCGTGCTCGTCGTGATAGGCCTGAATGTCGGCATCAGTGACGGAGACATCGTCCAGCCAGGCCTCGGTATCAAGGCGCAGCCAGGCGACATCGCGCTCCTGGGTCTGCAAGCGCAACAACTTGTCAATCTCTCGGTCGGTCACCAAACCGGTTTCGCTCAGTGCCGACTGCACCTGCTGCGAGAGGGCCTGGCGCCGCACCTGTTGCTCGTACTGGGTAGTGGTCATCCGATTGGCCTGCAGCAACGCTTGGTAACGTTCCTGCGAGAAACGCCCATCCACGTGAAACATCTCCTGGGAGCGGATGATTGCTGCGAGATCCTGATCCCTCAGCGTGAGATTCCGGTCATCGATGTATTCGGCCACAAGCCGTTCGTTGATGATCTGCTCCAACGCCTCGCGGCGGATCTGCCGATCGATGGCGTCGGTGATCTCCAGGTCATCACCGTATATCTGCTCGATGCGATCGCGCTGGCTGCGGTAGACTTGCCCCACTTGATCGCGACCAATCTCCGTGCCGTCCACCGTGGCCACCACACGCGGTGTGCCGCCTGGTCCCATATAGTTCGATAGCCCGAAGAGCGCAAACGCGGCGCCGATAAGTATAATCACCACCCAGGCAATCCAGCCGGTTGCCCGATCTCTGATCGATTGCAGCATGCTTCAAGCAGTCCCCTAATGTTGCGGCAGACCCAATACTACGACCCGCTGCCGCTGCATGATACTCATGCTTTTGGTATGAAAATCGACAATTATAGGCGGCCCGGGTTCCCACACACCAACTTCCGACACACCAACGCCTACTCCAACTGCCAGCCGCTCGCAACGAAACGCTTAGCCCTCTAACACGAAAGGCGCCCATGAGGCGCCTCTCTAGTATATTGGCGGAGCGGACGGGACTCGAACCCGCGACCTCCGGCGTGACAGGCCGGCATTCTAACCAACTGAACTACCGCTCCAAACTTTCAATGCACCACTTGGTGGGTGGTGAGGGGATCGAACCCCCGACATTCGCCTTGTAAGGGCGATGCTCTACCAGCTGAGCTAACCACCCAAAACAGGCGCGCTAGTTTACAGCATCCTTGAGCGCCTTGCCAGCCTTGAAACTGGGTACTTTCGTGGCGGGAATGTTAATGGTGTCACCAGTGCGCGGGTTACGACCTGACCGTGCGGCGCGTTCGCGCACGGTGAACGTGCCAAAGCCGACCAAGCTCACAGAATCGTTCTCTTTCAGGGCACGCGTAACGGCATCAACCATTGCGTCAACGGCCCGTGCGGCGGAGGCCTTGGACAAGTCAGCATTCTGGGCGACGGCTTCAACTAGCTCCGATTTATTCATCCTGCATTCCCCTTAGTGTTGTTCTGCCTGGACAACATGCTGCCGAATCTCGCGTCGCACACAACTCTACAAGCTTTGCCGTTCGGCGGAAAGCTCGCTTCGCCCCTCGTCCAGGTCTGCGTTCAGCCTTATCGAACCGGCTACTCTACCGCACCTCGGGCTATGGCTGTCCAGCCCCAAAGAGCGTCAGGCGCAACAGGAACGCCGACGGTTCGGGAAGCCTGCGAATTGCCGGCTTTCCGTTGCGTGGACCCTTCTACAATCAAGCCGGTGTCAGTGCGCCCTGACCCCGCCCTGCTTTTTCTTACCGCGCGCACCCTTCTTGCGAACCTCTTCCTCCTGCTCGGTGCCCGCTTCTTCCTCGGGAAGCGGCGCAGGCGTGCGCACCAGTGCCAGCTCCATGACCTGATCGATCCACCGAACCGGCCGCACATCAAGCTTGCCGATCACGCCCTTGGGGATCTCCTGCAAATCCTTGCGGTTTTCCTCGGGAATCACCACGGTGGAGATGCCCCCGCGGTGCGCCGCCAGCAGCTTCTCTTTGAGGCCGCCAATGGGGAGCACCTCGCCCCTGAGGGTGATCTCGCCGGTCATGGCGACCGAGGAACGTACCGGAATACCGGTCAGCGCCGAGACCATGGCCGTGCACATACCAATCCCTGCACTGGGGCCATCCTTCGGGATTGCGCCCTCCGGGACGTGAATATGCACGTCATTTTGCTGGTGGAAATCAGGATCGATGCCAAGCATACGCGCGCGACTGCGCACCACCGTCATGGCCGCCTGAATGGACTCCTTCATGACCTCACCGAGCTGCCCCGTGTGGGTCATGCGGCCCTTGCCGGGGACGATAGCCGACTCGATATTCAGCAGCTCGCCGCCCACCTCGGTCCAGGCGAGGCCGGTGGCATGCCCGACCTGGTCAGTTTCCTCTGCAACGCCGTAGCGATACCGACGCACGCCCAGGTACTTGTCCAGATTCTGGGTACTGACGACCACCTTCTTGTCCCGGGGCTTTTGCACGAGTTCCTTGACCACCTTACGGCAGATCTTGGCAACCTCCCGCTCAAGGTTACGAACGCCCGCCTCCCGGGTGTAATGGCGCACGATATCCCGCAAAGCGTTCTCGCTGATCTCCAGCTCCCCTTGCTTGAGCCCGTTCGCCTTCATCTGCTTGGGAAGCAGGTAGCGCTGGACAATGTTGACCTTCTCGTGTTCGGTATACCCCGCGAGCCGGATGACCTCCATGCGATCGAGCAACGGTGCTGGGATATTCATCGTGTTAGCCGTGCAGATGAACAGTGTTTCCGAGAGGTCCACGTCCACTTCCAGATAATGGTCCTGGAACGTGCTGTTCTGCTCGGGATCCAGGACTTCGAGCAGCGCCGAGGCCGGATCTCCGCGGAAATCCATGGCCATCTTGTCCACCTCATCGAGCAGGAACAGCGGATTACGCGTGCCGGCTTTGGACAGGTTCTGTACGATCTTGCCGGGTAGCGAGCCGATATAGGTTCGGCGGTGGCCGCGGATCTCCGCCTCGTCTCGCACGCCTCCCAGGGACATCCGCACGAACTTCCGGTTCGTTGCCCGGGCAATGGACTGCCCGAGGGACGTCTTGCCGACGCCGGGCGGCCCGACGAGACAAAGGATCGGCCCCTTGAGCTTTTTCACCCGCTTCTGCACGGCCAGGTACTCGAGGATGCGCTCCTTGACCTTCTCCAGACCGTAGTGGTCGTTATCCAACACACCCTGAGCCTTGTCCAGGTCGAGCTTCACGCGCGTGCGCTTTTTCCAAGGCACCGCAACCAGCCACTCAACGTAGTTGCGCACCACGGTGGCCTCGGCTGACATGGGCTGCATCATGCGGAGCTTGTTGAGTTCGGCTTTGGCCTTGCTCATGACCTCCTTAGGCATGCCCGAGTTTTCGATCTTCTGCTCGAGCTCATCCGTGTCGTTGGGGGCATCCTCCAGCTCTCCCAGCTCCTTCTGGATGGCCTTTGCCTGCTCGTTGAGGTAATACTCGCGCTGGCTCTTCTCCATCTGCTGCTTGACGCGCCCTCGGATGCGCTTTTCGATTTGCAGCACGTCGATCTCGCCTTCGATCAGGCCGAGCAGATGTTCCAGCCGCTTCCGGACGTCCTCGATTTCGAGAATCCGTTGCTTGCCTTCGATCTTGAGCGCCATGTGCGCAGCGATGGTGTCGACCAGGCGACCCGGATCCTCGATCCCCTGAAGGGACGAGAGAATCTCCGGCGGAACCTTTTTGTTCAGCTTCACGTACTGGTCGAACTGGCTCATGATCGAGCGCGCCAGCACCCCGACCTCCTGGTCGTCCGAGTAGTCCTTCTGCTCCGGCACTACCGCCTGCGCGGTGAAAAAACCGTCATCACCATGGACACTGATCACCCTGGCGCGTTGCAGGCCTTCGACGAGCACCTTGACCGTCCCGTCGGGCAGCTTAAGCATCTGCAGAATCGTGGCCACGGTCCCCTGATCGTAGAGATCGGAGGTGGCGGGATCATCGACATCCGCACTCTTCTGCGCGACAAGCAGGATCTGCTTGTCTGACTCCATGGCCCACTCCAGCGCCTTGATGGACTTCTCACGCCCCACGAACAGCGGAATGACCATATGCGGGTAGACCACTACGTCGCGCAGCGGTAGCACCGGTGCGGCGCTGAGTGATTCTTTGACGATTTTCGAACTGTCGTCGTTGCGGCTCATGTAGCGTCAACCTCGCTAACACTTGATTGGGCGAGCCGGCACATGCGGTGCCGGGCCGAAATATCTATCTGTAGAAGACTATGCGGCTTACCGGCAGTGCTTTCAATGCACCGTGGCCAGCAAAAAGCCCAAGATGCGACTTACCGCACGCGGGAGGGGAATAAAACAGAGCGACCTGCCGGCAGGAGACAGCATGGGGCAATGGACCGACCTTGGTGACGGCCGGCCCACCCCATCGCAGCGTTTAATCCGAAGCCGCCCGGGACTGCTCCCGGGCTTGGTAGATGAGATACGGCTTGGTTTCACCACGGATCACCGCATCGTCAACCACCACCTTGCTGACGCCCTCCATGGAGGGGATGTCATACATGGTATCCAGAAGCACGTTCTCGATAATCGTGCGCAGCCCGCGGGCGCCTGTTCCCCGCTCCATCGCCTTCTTGGCCACAGCACGCAGGGCTTCCTCCCGGAACTCGAGTTCCACGCCTTCCATATCGAAGAGCTTCTGGTACTGCTTGGTGACCGCGTTCTTCGGCTGACTGAGGATCTTGACCAATGCATCCTCATCGAGCTCGTCCAGCGTAGCAATCACCGGCAGGCGCCCGACGAATTCCGGAATGAGGCCATACTTGATGAGATCCTGGGGCTCCACGTCATGCAACGTCTCCCCCATACTCTTGCGCTCACTCTCGGCCTTGATCTCCGCCGAGAACCCGATCCCCCCGCTCTCCGAGCGATCACGAATCAGCTTGTCCAGACCTGCGAAGGCGCCGCCGACGATAAACAGGATCCCGCCGGTGTGCACCTGCAGGAACTCCTGCTGTGGGTGCTTGCGCCCGCCCTGCGGTGGGACGGAGGCGGTTGTCCCCTCGATGAGCTTCAGCAGCGCCTGCTGCACCCCCTCACCGGAGACGTCACGGGTGATCGACGGGTTATCCGCCTTGCGCGAGATCTTGTCGATCTCGTCGATGTAGACGATACCTGTCTGGGCCTTCTCCACGTCGTAATCACATTTCTGCAGCAGCTTCTGGATAATGTTTTCGACATCCTCGCCCACGTAGCCGGCCTCGGTAAGCGTCGTGGCATCGGCGATGGTAAAGGGGACATCCAGCAGGCGCGCCAACGTCTCGGCCAGCAGTGTCTTGCCAGACCCCGTTGGACCGATCATAAGAATATTGCTCTTCGTCAGCTCGACATCGTCCTTCTTGCCCTGAACCGCATCAAGCCGCTTGTAATGGTTATACACCGCGACCGACAGAACCCGCTTGGCCAGAGACTGACCAATGACATATTCGTCCAGCACGTCGGCAATCTCGTGAGGCTTGGGCAGTTGCGAGCCCCCGGAGGCACTCTTTTCCTGCATCTCCTCACGAATGATGTCATTACAGAGCTCGACACACTCATCACAGACGAATACCGACGGGCCGGCGATCAGCTTGCGCACCTCGTGCTGGCTCTTGCCGCAAAAGGAGCAATAGAGCAGCTTTCCACCGTCGTCACCACGCGTCTTGTCTCTGTCGCTCATAGCCGATCCTCGGTTACTTCCAAGACTTGCATGGCTCTCCCCGCCCCGCGCTGGCGGATACCATTCCTTGAAACCATGCCTGCTTTTCCGGGGTCACGCAAGAGCGAAACGCCGCAACTGGCGCCGGATTCCGCGGCACGTAAGGGCTTCGGGCTGCTGGCGCCGGTCGGCGCTGTCAGCACCGATGCACGGCCCACCCGCGAGCCCGGTGGGCAACAACCGCGCGGAAGGGGGAATGCTGCCGAACCCCAGACACAGTGGGCACGGGCCAGTCAGCGACTGCCCCCCAGTGGCGAGCGGTCGTGAAGAACTTCATCTACGATACCATACGCACGCGCCGCATCGGGAGCCATGAAGTTATCCCGCTCGGTGTCGTGCTGAACGGTCTCCAGGTCCTGGCCGGTGTGACGGGCGAGGATCTGATTGAGACGATGGCGAATGCTCAGGATCTCACGCGCGTGGATGTCGATGTCCGTGGCCTGACCTTGATAACCACCCAGCGGCTGGTGAATCATCATGCGCGAGTTGGGCAGCGAAAACCGCTTACCATGGGCGCCGCCGGCGAGCAGCAGCGCTCCCATGCTGGCCGCCTGGCCGACACACATGGTCGACACATCCGGCTTGATAAACTGCATGGTGTCGTAGACGGACAGACCCGCCGTGACAGAGCCACCCGGCGAGTTAATGTACAAGTGAATGTCCTTGTCCGGATTCTCCGATTCGAGGAACAGGAGTTGCGCCACAATCAAGTTCGCCATGTGGTCTTCCACGGGGCCGATTAGAAAGACCACCCGCTCCTTGAGCAGGCGCGAGAAGATATCGTACGCCCGCTCGCCCCGGGAGGTTTGTTCGACCACCATGGGCACAAGATTCGCCTGGATGTCGGACGGGTTCGTCGGCAAGTCGTTCGCGGCCATTGTCAGCCCTCTTTGGTCGTTTCGTCGGTGGATTCGGTGTCCTCGGAGTCCGCGACGCCCTGGCCCTTTTGGGGGTTGAGCAGACTCTCAAGGTCCGTGGGCTTGTCTTCCACCTGCGCCTGTTCCACCACCCATTCAATTACCTGGTCCTCAAGGACGTTGACTTCCAGGCTCTGCATCATTTCCCGGTTCTGCGTGTACTGCTTGAGCACCTCCTGCGGATCCTGGCGCCCCGAAACCATCTCCTGCAGCCGGGAGCGCACACGCTCCTGATCCACCTGGATACCGTTGTCGGCGATCAGCTTGTTCATGACGAGCCCCAACGTGACTCGGCGCCGCGCCTGATCCTCGAACAGATCGGCCGGCAGTTCCACGGCATCCGCCTGCTGCCCGCCTTGCTGTTGCAACCGCTGGCGCATTTGCTGCTGCAGCGATTCGATTTCGGCGTCCACCAGTGCCTTCGGCAGATCAAGCTCGTTGGCTTTCGCCAACGCCTCGGTGACCTGCTCCTTGAGGCGTGCCCTCTGGGCCCGCTCAACCTCCCGCGCCAGGTTGGTACGAATCAGCTCCCGTAGCGCCTGAAGGCCACCCTCCTGGAGTCCGACCGCTTCGGCGAGGGAATCGTCCAGCGCCGGGTATTCCGGCTCGCACACACTCTTGACGGTGGTCTCGAAGGCCGCAGTCTTTCCGGCGATGGCCTCGGTCGGGAAATTCTCCGGGAAGGCGTACTCGATATTGCGCGTGTCCCCGGCACGCAACCCCACAAGAGCCTGCTCGAACTCGGCGGGCATCTGATTGGCACCAATGGTCACCAGGGCATCCTCGCCCTGGTTACCCTCGAACTCCTCGCCATCCACGGTGCCGCGAAAGTCAATGACGACTTGGTCACCCTCTTCCGCCGCCTTGTCCGCCTCATTGTACGTGGCGCGTTGCTTGCGCAGGTCCTCAAGGACCTTGTCGATCTCCTCGTCCGTCACTTCGGCCACAGGGCGTTCCAGCTTCATGTCCGCGATGCCCTGTACTTCGAACTCCGGCATGATCTCGAAACTGGCTTCGTACTCGACATCGCCACCCTCTGCGCCCTGCCTCAGGTCGAGCTTGGGCGCGCCTGCCGGGCGTAGTTCTACCTGCTGGAGCGCTTCGCCGTAGGTTTGCTGCACCACTTCGCCCAGCACTTCCTGGCGAACGTGACCGCCATAGCGCTTCTCGACCACCTTCATCGGCACCTTCCCAGGCCGGAAACCGTCGAGCCGAATATTGCCGGCCATGCGCTTGAGGCGTTTCTGGACCTCATGGTCGACCCGCTCTGCGGGCACGTGGACCTTGATGGTACGCTCCAGGCCCTCGGCCGACTCCACTGTTACCTGCATCGATACCACCTCAGTTCTACAAGACCGGCTTTTAAACAAAACACTACCACGGCCGCGTCGGATCAATCCGATGCAGCCGTGGGTCGGACGCCCCCGGTTCACCCGAGAGCAAACGACTGGTGCGAGTGGCAGGACTTGAACCTGCACGGGTTGCCCCAACGGCACCTAAAGCCGCCGCGTCTACCGATTCCGCCACACTCGCGTTCATCCCGCGCCCCCGCAACAGCGCGCCCTGCGCGTGCGCAATACCGGGGCATATCGCGTTCGGAGCGCGCTGATTATCCAGCCCCGGGGGGGCGAAACGCAAGCTGCGCAGGAGGATATCACGCCCACCGCAGGGCAACGGTGCCGCCGATCCGGCAGGGGCCGCCGCTGACCAGGACAAGGCGCAAGAGACCAATACCGTTGACCTGCTCATCAACGGCCTCCATGCCCTCGATGACGGCGACCCCAACAGCTCGGACCACGGGCTCTACGATGCCGCAGTGCGCTCCCCCTTCGTGCACCCTTTGCCGACGCGCTACAGCACGGCCGACGCTTTCGGCGCATGGACTCGATGGTCAACCGCACCCGACTGCGCCCGTCATAGGGGATGATCAGCATGCCCAATCCCCGGCCGTTTACCTTCTGTGGCACAACCCCGGCCCGCGTGGGCCTGTAGCCTGGATTCCGGCTTTGCCTGCAGCGGGACGGCATGGCGAGTACTCACGGCGCGGGTTCGACGCTGTCGAGATAGCGCACCCAGTGCTCCGGCAGACCGTGGGCACGGGCGCCTTCGCGCAGGAGCGTGATGTAGCGCAGGGACGGGCGCCCCTCGCGGTCACCTCCGCGAGCGCTGTAGGTGACCACAGGCTCGACCCGGTTGCCATCACGGTCTTCGGCCGCGGCCCACAGGTGCTTGTAGTGCCAGACCGGCACGGCCTCGGTGTGATCGAGCCAGACCAGGTCGCGGCGCGTGATCCGGTAGAGTACGCCCCACACCTCGGCGCTGGGAGCGCGCTCGACGTTGGCCGGCGCCGCACGTCCCTTCGGGTAACCCTCCATGTTGAAGCGCAGGTGGTAGCCCGGCAGTCGGCCCGGGCGCCATTCGATCGGCTCGATGCCCCGGCGCCGGCGGAATACCCCCTCGTGCATGTTTGCGCCGTAGGCGAAGTACCAGACGTGGTCGTCCGGGCGCCCCTCAAGGCGGGTCCCGCAGAGCCGATACCAGATCCTCGACAGCCACCAGGAGCGGGCGATGGGCGCGTGCAGGATCCGGTACAGGCGATAGAGGTACATCATTGCCATGACGTCACCTCGGCACCTCCGCACTCCAGAATTTTAGCCGCGAACTGCTCTGCGCCAGCGAAGCTTCCGTACTTCGCCAGTACCTTCCGTAAAATCAGCCACCCTGGGATGTCCCGCGAGGTGCTCAACAAGCTTCTGCCGCTCCTGGGAGCTTCGGGTCGAAAAGCAGCCATGGCTCATCGTCCAGGTTACCAGCCCTACGGATGGGGCGAATCAGCCAAATGGGTGCATGTGGCCAATCCCCGGTGCGTTTCGTGGTAATTTTCATCAAGTGCCGTCGACCGGCAATAGGCATGGATGACCATGGATTCCGATTCCTTTATCGCCAGAATCATGGATCTGCTGCTCGACGCCGTCTGCGTGGTCGACGCCGATCATCGCTTTGTCTACGTCAGTGCTGCCTGCGAGCGCATCTTCGGCTATACGCGAGAGGAAATGATTGGCAAGGAAATGATCACATTGGTTCATCCGGATGACCGACGGCGGACCCTTGAGGCGGCGGCCGACGTGGCCCGTGGCAATGCACGTATGCACTTTGAGAACCGTTATGTGCGCAAGGATGGACGCGTCGTGGATATCATGTGGTCGGCCCGACCCCTGCCGTCGGAAGGCTTGCGGCTGGCGGTGGCCCGGGATGTCACCGAGCTGAAGCACGCGGCACGGATGCAGGAAGCCATCTATCGACTCTCCGAGGCGGCGCACCTAACCAAGGGCCTGTCCGACCTCTACCGTCAGATCCACCACATCATCGGCGCCCTTCTGCCTGCCGACAATTTCCTCGTCGCCCTCTACGATGCGCCCACCGAAACCCTGTCCTTCCCTTACTTTGTCGACGAGCGAGAGATCTGCCCGGAACCCCGTTTGTTGCATGCCGCCACACCCATCGGTGAGGTCATACGCCAGGGTATAACCGTGTTGATCAATGCTGGCGAGCCCCGTGAGCATTCGACGAAAGAATGGCTCCCGATCGAGCAATCCCCGCACTGGCTGGGGGTGCCCTTGATGTCCCAGGAGGGAGTCGTGGGGGCGCTGGCGCTCTGGCATCATGGCGGTAAGGATGCCTATACGGAGAAGGACAAGGAACTCTTGAAGTTCGTTTCTAATCAGGTCTCCAGCGCCATCGAGCGCAAACAAGCAGAAGTCCGCCTGTTCCACATGGCGCACCATGACCCCTTGACCGGCCTGCCCAACCGGATGTTGTTCGACTATCAGGTCGATGTCGCCATCAAGCTCGCTAATCGTCACCACCGCCACGTGGCATTGCTGTACCTGGACCTGGATGATTTCAAGGCCGTCAATGACACCCATGGTCATCAAACGGGTGACCAGGTGCTCTGCGAGGTGGCTCAGCGCCTGGCAGCTTGTGTGCGCGAGTCGGATACCCTAGGACGCATAGGCGGCGACGAGTTTGTCGTCCTGTTGGCCGACATTACCGAAGTTCGCGACGTTGAGACCGTCATCACCAAGATTCGGGAGGTGTTCCGTGCGCCCCTCGACCTGGAGAGCGTATCCTTGACGCTCTCGGTGAGTATCGGCTCCGCCCTCTACCCACTCCAGGGGGTGAATACGGCGCAGCTCGCTCGCCATGCCGATGCCGCTATGTATGCGGTGAAGCGCCGCGGTTAACGACCGGCATTTCCTGTTGCGGTCTCTGTTCCAGTTGCGGGCCGCCACCGCGGCCAGGCGTCTGCACAGTTCACCAGACTCATGCCGCCCGGCTGTTGCCGCCGCCCGCTGGCGCGCCCCCTGCCCCCGGCCCTGGCTGTTCAGCGCCACCTCCAGATACCTGCGGTACTCGTCCTCACCCGCAAATACCACTTGGCGGTTGTGCTCTCGCTGCACCACGTGGTGCGCCACATGCGCCAACACAAACCTTGCCACCCCTGGATCAATCCGAAAAGAAATCAAAAATAAATCTGTCCCCTTTTTAATCCAAAAATAAATCTGTCCCCTTTTTAATTAAAATAAATCTGTCCCCTTTTTAGTCGTCCCCTTTTTAGTCCGAAAGCTTAACTCATTGCACTCGCTCCAGGGGCCAGGGCCCCGGCCCCAACAGAGCCCACCCACGTCGGAAGGAATGGGTGGGCCCTGTGTAAGGTGTGATGCGCGGGATGCCACAACTTTGTGCGTTAGTAGTGGCGGCGCCGGGTTTGCCCGTCGCAGCCGCAGATGACGCTGCGCAGGTGGGCCGCTATCAGACCACCGCAGCGGTGCCGACCGATACGCAGACCTCGCTCGATGGTGATAGTAAGTGGCGAATTACTCGAAAAACACCAGCGTGCGCACCTCAATGCTCTCCCGCGGCGGGTCGTCCGGGCGGGTGGTGGGGTCGGTGAACGCGGTGTGCGGCACGAAGCGGGCGCGCCCGTCGGTGCGCGAGTCGTAGCCCTTGATCACCAGGGCCTCGTCGGGCGTCATCTCCGGGAAGTAGAGCCAGCGCTGGGAGGGGTTGAACGCCAAGTGGTATATCTCGCCGGTGCGGTCGGGGTAGACCATGTCGGTGCCGATCAGGTCCGCGGGGTCGAGAGTGGTCGCGTCCAGCACCGCCAGCGGCGAGCGCTTGACCGGGCCCCGGATGGGCCGCCAGACGTTGACCTGGATGAACGGTACGTCGCGCAGTCGCTCGGCCTCCACCTCTCCGAGCAGGTCCCGGACCCGCTTCGGCGCGGACCACTCGGTGTAGTCGTTGTGCACGCGTTCGGCTGGCCGCTTGGTGCCGCCGGCACCCCCGTCGTCACGGCGCCGGACGTGGTCGAAGATTACCACCCGCGTGGCCCCCGTCACCTCCCGCACCAGCGCCTCGACCTCCGGATGGTAGTCGCGCTCTACGCGGGCATCGTCATAGAGGTCGTCCACCCCGGTCGCATGCCCTCTGTATTCCACCCCCTGCCGGTCGAGCGACAGCTCGTTCGCCCAGGAACGCGCATCGTGCACCGACACCGCTCGTCTCTCCAGTTGGGCGTGGTAGCGCGGCTCCGGCTCGCCGGTGAGCGCCTCCGTGTGGACGTAGGGGCGTTGCCCCGTCGGTACCATGAAGGTGAGCTCGGCGGTTACCGACGGCAGCCGCTCGTGTGTGCGCGTGCTGTCAAACGTAGTGCTCATAGTCGCTCCGAGCTGGATCGTTAAACCGCAACGTATGGGCCACCGCGGCGGATTTCAACGTATGGCGGTCGCGGCCGCATTGCGGCCATGCGTCGACGCGAAGAGTGTCTGCCTATACAAGCTTGCTCTCACGGGGCTGCTCAAGCCGAATGGCATCTACCAGAGCCAACATGGCATAGAGATCCGGGTCGCGGCGCACCGCATAGGGCGCGCTTTTCAAGAAAGGCTCGACCGACTGTCCCGTGTCCTGGGACGCGGGACAGTCGGTGAGGTGGCGCGCCGTTGTCAGCAAAAGATACAGTCAGCACACGCGAGTGCGCTTGCTAGCCGCGATGGGTGCTTCCAGCTCACCCTTCACGGCTTCGAGGAAGGGATCAACCTGCTGCGGGGCTTTCGAGGTAGGCGCCTTCAGGGGTGCAGCTGATCACGTGGCTGACGCCGACGTTGACCGCGGACTTGGGGCGCTGCGTATTCCGGAGCAAGCCGGCCACTGACTCCACGGGAAGCCACAATGCGGCCGCCGTGCCGGGCGTCGCGGCAACGGCGGCGGCTGGTCAGAGGGTCGGCGTCATGGGGGAAAGCGCCCCGGCGAACCTGCCGCCGGGGTGGATTCAGTCACCGCGACTCCACTCCGAGGCGATCGGCGTGTCGGAACCACTGCCGACCGCAGGTGCCGACGCACATGAGCAGGGACTACCGGCCACGGGAAAGGCGGTTGATGCTGACTATGCCCGCCCCGCCGGCGGCCGGATCAGGCCGCGTCCTGCTGGGCGGCGTCGCCGCCGCCCTGATCGGCGGGGCCGGTCTCGGTATCGTCACCGGCGCTTTCGCCGTAAAAGCGGCCGGGTTCGAACTTCTTCAGCCATGCCTCGGCTAGCTGGCGTGCGTTCAGCCCCTTCAGGAAATAGTCGATCGGCACGCCGCATTCCCCGGCGATCGCCTTCTGCACGTAATCGTCGAAGGCGGTCATCATCGAATTGGTGTCGATGACTTTGTTGTTGTCGTTGTCGTAGGAGCCGAGCGAGGAGACGACGTTGTTGACATAGGAATTGTTCAGCTGCATGAAGCTCTCGCCCGCCTTGGCCTTCTCGGCCGATGCGTTCATCGTATTCACGTCGCTGTCCGACGCGCCCTGAATGGCAGCGAGTTGGGACATCACCTCCTTCGGGTCAGGCTTGAGGTTCTGGACCGTCGTGGCGATGGCATTGGACTTGATCGTCGGGATCAGCCCCATGGTGATGACGCTGGCATGCGACTGCAGGTTCGAGGTGGACAGAAGGCTCTTGACGGAATTGGCGAAAGACGAGTCGAGCCCGAACTTGCCGCTCATGTTGGACAAGAACAGGTTCTCCGAGATCGAGGTCTCGAGCGAGGCCGCCAGCGAGCTCGCCGATTGCGAGGACTGGGAGGCCTCGGCCTTGAGGATGTGGACCATGCCGACAAAACTCGACCCGTAGGTCGCTCCCGACAACAAATACATCTGCGCCTTGTCGGCATCCTTTCCGGTGATCGCGGCCTGCATGGATTTCGCATCGGCCGTGTCGATCTTCTTGCCCGGGACATAGACGTTCCAGGCATTGATCGCCTTTTCGGGATCCAGCACGAAGGGCGCGAAGACATCCGCCATCTTGTGGTTACAGTTCGCCGTGATCACCAGCGTGCCCTCGACAGAATGCCGCGAGTGCTGGGCTTCCATGGCATGCTTGGCCGATGCCCCGGCCTTCACGCCATAGGTCGGCGACAGAAAACTCGACACTTGCGAGGAGACGTAGGAGGCGACGGCGCTCGAATGCGCTTCCTGGCTCTGCTTGTTGGATTCGAAGCGGAAATACTGGGCGTCCAGCACCATCGAATCGGAGGACAGAGGCATCTTCTTGATCGCCGATTTGTTGTAGTCGATCGGGCTCTCGACGCTCTGGCTGATCTGGGTTTGACCGCCCTTATCGCGCTGCTCCTTGATCGATTTCTGCGCGGAGATCGTCTTCTTGGCAAGATCGATGGCGGCCTGCGACATGGATTTCTTGATCTGGTCGATTTCCTTGGCGAGTTCGTCGAGCTGATCCTGCTCAACATTCATGTTAAGCATTTCCTGCAGTGTCATGTCGAGGCTGCGCTTGGACTGGATCAGCGAGTCGAGCTCGCGCTGGGTATCGTCGACGGGTTTTTGCAGCTCGGCAATCTTTTCCAGCGCGTCGATCTTGGCGGGGTCGGCAATGTTTCCAAGGACGAGGCTCGGATCGTAGGGAATAGTTGATGACATAAACGATTACTCCGGGGTGACTGACGGG
>NZ_SKOG01000135.1 GCF_007120195.1 Aquisalimonas sp. | reverse complement strand
AGGCCGAAGATGCCGAAACGCTTCTTCAGGCCCTGCCCCCGGGCATTGTTGATGATGGTCGCGCCCGTTGCGCCGGCTTCTCTGGCAGCGTCAAGAGCCTGGTCCGATCTTTCATCATCGACGAAAACAAGAATCAGTTTGAACTCCATGGCATGACCTTCCCAGTACGTTAATGACCCCATGCTGTGTCAGGCTACATCATTGTGATCGAGAGTCCCGTCCGAACCACTGACGTATTCGCCGGGGCAGTCCCGGCGCCGGTGATTGCTGAACAGCAGAGCGCCGGGTGCGTTGACAGGCCAGACCGATCCCCGTAATGGTCGTGCCTCGATGAACGGATCGCACCACCAGGTCGATCGGCCCGATGGCAACCCGATCACCGACTACGGGGCGTCCGCCGAGTGCCTGGCCCATATACTGTGCAAGGGTTTGGTCGGGCGGGAGCCCGTCGACTGGTACGTCATGGGAGCGGTGCAGCTCCATTAGCGTGCTCTCGGGATCGAGTCTGAGTTCACCAAAGAATTCCTTGTCTTCGGAGCTGGGGCCTTGCGGTCTGGCAAATAACTGGTCCAGCAGATTAACGTACTCAGGCAGCACGAATAGGTAGACGTAATCGCCTGGTTCGAAATTGCCGGCGAGCTCGTAATCCAAAGAGAGACCGTTGCGGACGACCAGCGACGGGCGCGCCCAGCGTGGCAGCGTCTGGCCACCGAGCAGTGGACTCTCCTCCAACACCCGATACACAACCAGTTCGTGCTTGGGATTCCCGGGTAACTCGAGTTCGACTCGTTCGACGGGGCCAAGCTGCGGGGGCACGATCAGATGCAGCCATCGCGCCGTTGGCCGAATCGTCCAGCCCTGGATGAGTAGGGAGGTAAGCACCATGATGATCGCCACGTTCAGATACAGGTCGGCGCCTTCAACACCACTGACCGCGGGGAGAATGCCCAGAAGAATGGAAACGGCACCGCGCAGACCGACCCACGAAGCGAACGCGGTGGTCTGTCGATCATAGCGAAACGGCAGCAGACACAGCCAAACGGCAATGGGGCGCCCGATGAACATGAGGAACAACGCAAGCACAATGGCTGGCAGCGCCACCGGGATGAATTCGGACGGTGTGGCAATCAGCCCCAGCACCAGGAACATGACGATCTGAGCCAGCCACGTCATGCCGTTCTGATAGCGGCGCAGGCTCGCCGTCCCTTTCATGTCCCGGTTGCCTGCCACAATCCCGGCGACATAAACGGCAAGAAAACCGCTCCCGCCGAGATAACCGGTAATCGCGAACAGACACAGTGCAGCGGCCATGACCGCGATCGGATACAGCGCTTCTTCCAGTTGAACCCGGTTGACCACCTCGACAATCGCATACCCTGCGATCAGGCCCGCCACCAAGCCAAGCCCCATTTGCATGCCGAAACCGATGAAAAACGCCTGCGCTAAGCTGTCTGTGGCCGTACCGGAGAGGATCAGTTCTATAAAGAAGATGGTGAGGAAGATCGCCATCGGGTCGTTGGACCCGGATTCCACCTCCAGTAACGAGCGGGCCCGTTTGTAGATCTTGACGCCCCCGGTCCGCAGTAGGAAAAACACGGCGGCGGCGTCGGTGGAACTGATGATTGCCCCAAGCAGGAAGGCGTGCCGCCAAGGAAGATCGAACAGGAACCGCGCCGCGACCCCCACCAAAAGTGCGGTCAACAGAACACCGATGGTGGCCAGCACGATGGCGGGGGCAGCCGCTCGCCGCAGGGTCTGTGTACGCGTGCCGAAGCCGGAATCGAAAAGGATCACGGCGAGGGCAAGGCTGCCCACGAAGTAGGCGGTGTCGACATCGTCGAACACCAGGCCGAGCCCGTCTTCCCCGGCAAGCAACCCGATGCCGAGAAAAACCAGCAACAGGGGCGCTCCAAAGCGAAACGCCAGTACGCTGGTTAATACGGAGACAATGATGAGCCCCGCGCCAATGAGAATCAGTAGGTACATCCACTCCATCGCTTATCCGGTCCGTTTATCTGATCACATTTTGCTGCCCATCCCTGCCTGCATCGGCCCACCGGTGTGACCAAGCTGGCGGCGGCGGGGCATTATCAGAATTGATTCAGGAGGCGAGGGGCGGCGCCCGCGGGGTTAAAGATTAACGCTGAGAGTGGACGAGAAGGGCAAGTGTAAGAGCCGGAAGTGTTGGTGATCAGGGCGAATGAGGACCTGGGCCAGATTCCCGGACTGGCCGCGGTAGTCGTGAGGATCAACATTCGCGGTGGTTGCGCCGGGGCCCAACACAGCAAGAGCCACAATCCCGGCGACGACCACCAGGCGAACCAGATAGGCGACAGGCGACCATCTGTAGTCTCCATCGTTTGCAAAGGGAGTCTTTATCATCAAGATGTCTCAACGCGGCTTGCCCGTATTGCCGCACAAAAGCGTCAATCGGACAACCGTCAGTTGCCAATCGTCCGAGCTCGGGGGTTTGGTGCCTTTTCAGGCAACGGCCAGACAGGGCTACAAAGGCTTGAGCGGAACGTCCGCTTCGCACGACTGCCGTCTTCCATCAGCGCGTGGATCTGCGCCTGAAGTCGACTCTGCGCGTTCTTCGTAAGCCGAACGAGACCCATTCTGTAGAGTTCATTGATTACAAAGGTGTTTTCGAGCCGCGCCGACCTCTCTCTAGCCTTGCTGATCGGTGACTCGCGTTAATAGCGGAGGTTATGCGCGGAGTTCGCAAATCGCGCAAGCGCGGAGAGGGTGTGCCATGCTGAGAAGGCGTGTGCTGGATTCATGACTCAATCAGCGAGGGGGTAATTCGTATGGCACAGATGATGAAGGCCGCTGTATTTGTCGAACCCGGTCTGATTGAGATTGACGACAAGCCGATTCCAAATGTGGGACCCAACGACGCCTTGATACGGGTGACCACCACGACCATCTGCGGCACCGACGTGCATATTCTCAAGGGCGAGTATCCGGTGGAAAAGGGGCTCACGGTCGGTCATGAGCCGGTTGGCGTGATCGAGAAGCTCGGCTCCAGCGTCACCGGCTACTCGGAAGGCCAACGGGTGATTGCCGGCGCCATCTGCCCCAGTTTCACCTCCTATGCTTGTCAGGACGGCTGTGCCGCCCAGGATGGAGGGCACACGGGACATGGCTACAAGCCGATGGGCGGCTGGCGCTTCGGCAATACCATCGACGGCGCCCAGGCTGAGTATTTGGTGGTCCCGGACGCGCAAGCCAATCTCGCGCCGGTTCCCGAGGGTCTGAGCGACGAACAGGTTCTGATGTGTCCGGACATCATGTCGACCGGGTTCGCCGGGGCGGAAGCCGCCGGTATCCGCATTGGCGACTCGGTAACGGTTTTCGCCCAGGGTCCCATTGGACTCTGTGCTACTGCCGGTGCCCGTTTGCGTGGTGCCGGAATGATCATTGCCGTGGATGGCATCGATGAGCGGCTGCGCATGGCGAAACAGCTTGGCGCCGATGTCACCCTGGATTTCCGCCAGGTGGATGTCGTGGAAGAGGTCCTCAGGCTCACCGGCGGACGCGGTGTGGACGCCTCAATTGAAGCGCTGGGGCTGCAGAGTACGTTCGAGGCGGCGCTGCGCGTCCTCAAGCCCGGGGGCACGCTCTCCAGCCTCGGTGTCTACTCCGAGAACCTGCAAATTCCGCTGGGCGCCTTCGCCGCAGGCCTCGGTGATCACAAGATCATTACCTCACTATGCCCGGGAGGCAAGGAGCGCATGCGTCGCCTGATGCGGATGATCGATTCCGGACGCGTCGATCTCGGTGCGATGGTGACTCATCACTATGCGTTGGATGACATTGCCGAGGCCTATGACCTTTTCTCCCACCAGCGCGACGGTGTCCTCAAGGTGGCGGTCAGACCCGGTCAGTGAATGGGCGCTCCACGAATCCCATCCGTGATCTGGTCTGACCCGTTGCCGACCTTCCCCCAATATCCACCGGGGAGCCGCGGTCCAGGGCCGAGAAGGCATTGGCCAGTGTCACCTTCCCCTAGTGTCCTGTAACCGAAATGCGTTGTCTTTTGCTTGTCGGTGCGCCGAAGAGGAGTAACTCAACATTCGTCCCTTTATTGCCACAGGAGGATGAATTAGTTGCCGTTCCCGGATCGCTTACCCTGCGCGGCAGTCCGTGATCATTTTCGCACTACTCGCGCAACTGCGCGCGACCGATAGTGTTCATGTCCGTACCGAACCAGATGGCGTTGCTGTCCGGGTCGTACACCATGTGCCGTACGTTGCCGCCGCCGCTGGGCACCTCGAAGGCATCGGTCCAGGTCTCCCTGCGGGTGTCGAATGCGACGAACCGATTGGGCATAACGCCGGTCTCCACGATCCAGAAGCGGTCCTCGCTGTCCATGGCAACCGCGTACGGGCGGGAATCGCCCGCCGAGGGTGCGCGCCACTCTTCCACCTCGCCGGTGTTCGGATCGTAACGGCCAATGTATCCAGTGGCGTAATCGCCATACCACACGAGTCCCCCGGACGACACGGCCAGGCGGCGCGGGCGGGTGTCCGCCCGGGGCAGTTCGATCTCCACCAGTTCACCCGACTCCACGGTCGCCAGCCGATTTGTGCCGAAAAGCACGGCCCATGGCTGCCCGTCGTGAGCCACGATACCGTAGGGGCGGGCGCGGTTCGTGGCCACCTCGTGCATGGTGAACGTCTCGCTTTCTGTATCGAAAAGACCGATGCGGTTGGCGTGCTGCTCGGTGAACCAGATGTTGCCCTCACTGGTGAAGGCCATGGTGTGGACGTCCCGGGAGCCGTCGCCCGGCGGCACGAACCGCTGAATATCACCGCTGTCCGGATCGATCAGGCCGATGTGCGCCGCCCGGTTTCCGGCATACCAAGCTCCACGCTCATCGCTGATTACCGTATGCGGTCCGGCGCCCTCTTCCAGTGGGTATTCGTGGAACTCCCCGGTGGACGGCGTCAGACGCCCGACGTAGTGGGTGTCCTGGCCCACGAACCAGACGGAATCGTCGCCACCCACCCAGGGATCGCGTGAACGGGTACCGTCGTAAGGCACATCCCACTCCTGGATTTCCAGTTGCACACCGCTGGAGTTTGAGTCGGCATCCGCAAACGCGGCACTCGCGCCCAGACTGATGACCGCAAACGTCGACAGAGCAAGTCCTTTCAGCATGGCCGGTTTCCATTGTTGAGGCCCCACAGCAGGGCGATCGGGCTCATTGTCTCTCTTGCTAAGGATAGAACAGTGGAAACAGGGACGGACATCCGGCGTGGAGATGCCTGAAACGGGCAGCCCCCAGACCCGGGTAACCTGCAGCCGCGTCGCCGGTCGCCTCATCTGCGATCATAGGCGGCCACCGGAATCGCGGAGTATGACTGTCTGATCAGGTCTGGAGTCGCACTTCGCCATGCACTCCAACAGGTAATGCCAGTCGCCCTTGGCCTTACTCCCGCGCCAGCAGTCGATCTCGGTGAAGGTGGACAATGCGCGTCTCGTCGCGCTCATGCATCCAGGGCGCTGGCCCTGCATAGCAGTCCCAGTCGTTAGCATGAGGCCCGGTTCCTTTTCAACCCGGTGTTCACGAGCGCCATCCTTGGCCCCCATGCGTTCGCGCTGGCGTTGACGGGCTTTCTGATGCTCAGTGTCTGGAAGCTGCCGGCGTCGGCGGTCGTGATCGTCGTGGCCACAGGCGGGACTCTGATCGCTCCTTGAACAGGTGCGGGCGCACCACCACCGACGGAGGGAACACGAACCGATGATGTTGATCCGGATCAACCATAGGAACGGCCACCCGTCGTAGCTTGGACAGAGCACATCCACAATCAGACGGAGCAGGCACATGCGATCCTTCAAGCCGACACTTGTCGTCATGGCTCTCAGCCTTGCGTTCACCACCACCGCCTTCGGCCAGAATGGCGACGATTTGGCCCATCGCGACGACTTCACCATGAACTCGATTAGTGGCGGCGATTTCCGCAACTATGTCTCGGACGCCATTATCGAAGACGACATCTGGGGGCATTCCATGCGCACCCTGGGCGTATTCCACAACCATATGCACGAGCTCATGAGCGAGTATGCCCGGCACGCCGCCGAGGATATGGGCTCGGAGCATGTACCGGAATTCGGGAACCGGATCTCCGGTGGGCAATGGACGGACTACCGAAAAAATCTCGAGGATGCGGGCGAGACCTCGGCCTGGGCGGATTTCGTCCAGGTGACAGAGATCATGCATGACCGTGTCCACCACGCCATGTACACCAGTGCACTGTATGACCAGAAAACCCGCGATCGGGACGTGAATCTGGCGGATTACGTTGGCAACAGGGCACCTCACGACCAGGCGGACACCATCCCTGAGCGCGGGGATCTCGACATGGACTACGCGTCCAGCAACGCCTTCCGTTCACTGGTGTGGGACTACGAATTCGAGGGCGAGCGCCTGAACGCGGCGATGCAGAAAATGACCGTCTTCGACAACATGCTCAGTGACTTGATGACGCAGTGGGCGTTCTACGGAGCAACGAAGGATGACGAGGCGTGCCGCCCACCGGAGTTCGGCTCGCGCATCTCCGGAGCGCAGTGGAGCGAGTATGCAGACTGGGTGACCGACTGCAGCGACGACACCTGGCGGGACCTGATTAAGATCACGGAGCTGATGCATGATCGCATCCATCACATGATGTATGCCGTGATGATCCATGACGGCGAAGCCCATGGCCGCGAGAACGAGGTAAAAGGACTGCTGGAGTAGTGGCCATAGCGGACAGCAGTCTGGAGCGAGTGACTGTCCGCCTTGGGTCGCTTTTGCCATGTCCGATACTCGCTCGCCAGCGATGACTCCGTGGCCGGTCTATGCAAGAGTTCCCGGGCCCGGGGTTCGTGGCGTACTCCCGGAAATGCGGATCTAGTGTCCTGTCCAGTAAATACGTTGCGAAAATTGGCGTGGATCCTGACGGTACCTGGCAAGGCGCGCCGACGAGGCGTAGCGGGGACTACGGCGAGGAGGCGCAACGCCGCCAGGGGCCGTCAGGGCCGCGACAATCGTAACGTTATTTGCGGGACAGGGCACTAGTGGCGTTGTTGCCAGTTAATTGTCTGCGATGCGGCTCTATACTCGGCGCAACGCCCCGCGCGCGGCCTCCGCGAGGTACACGGCGAAAGGTCCTTCCTGGCCGCCGGAGATGAACAGGCTGACTGAGGCGATGTGCGAGGCATCCAGGGGTGGGGCATTGGGGAGTGTTCGGCCGCGTAGCCGTGGGATGAAACCCCGGAAGGGAAGCTCGATGGTTTGCCACAGCCCGGCTTCGGTCGTGAAGCCGTGTTGGTACACCGGCGCATTGCGGTCCTGGTGCATGCGCAACCCGAGCTTGTAGTCCTTGCCGTCGCCGCAGACACGCAGCCGCAGTCCGTAAAAGGCGCTCAGGTCGACGACCGGGATGTCGGCTTTGACGGAGGCGAATCCGCCGCCATTGGCAAGGCTGACCTTCCCATGGAAGACGCTGGTGGTGGCATCAACTGGCTCTAGCGTCCCGGACGACTGCCCGCCCATGACCGGATCACCGATCGACTGCCACGGGACATGGCCGTCCTGGTGACCGAAGCGAACCAACAGGAGCGTTTCAGCATCAGAACCCATGATTGCCGGCCAGATGATGTTGCCGCATGGTGACGGTACGCGAGCACACCGAACGAAACTCCGCGCTGGAGCTTTCGGTGATGATACCGGCTTGGAACGAAGCCGCCTTCCTCCCGAAGACGCTGGATGCGCTCGCCGGCGCCGGCCGGGATGCCGGGCTTACGCTGGAAGTAATCGTGGTCAATAACGCCTCGACCGATGCTACCCGTGACGTCGCGCGGGCGCACGGGGTGCGGGTCGTCGACGAGCCCGAGCGACGGATCGCGGCTGTTCGCAATGCCGGTGCTGCCGCCGCGCGAGCGCCCTGGTTGCTCTTCCTCGACGCGGATACGGGGGTGACACGGGAACATTTGAGTGCGGTCGCGGATGCGCTTAGCGATGGGTACGCCGGTGGCGGTGCTCCCATCGCGTTCGACGCGCCCGTGCCTCGGTTCTACACCGCGGGCGTGGTTGTATGGAACGCGCTGGCCCGCCGCCTCAAGCTGGCCGCAGGAAGTTTTGTCTTTGCAAGGGCGGACCTGCACCGCGCCGTCGGAGGTTTCGATGGGCGCGCCTACGCGGGCGAAGAGCTCGGCTACTCACGCGCGCTTCGGCGACAGGGGCGGCGCTATGGGCTGGACTTCGGTGTGCTCGTCACCGCGCCTGTGGTGAGTTCTGCGCGCAAAACCCAGTGGTACGCCCCGTGGCAGCACGCCCTGGTGCTGGTTACCTTCCTGCTGTTCCCCTGGGCGGGACGCTTCCGTCGCTTGACGTGGTTCTGGTACCTGCGTCCGAAACAACACGCCGAACGCCGGTGAGCCGCGATGCGACGTCCCAACCGCGGGCCAGGATCAGCGCGGTTCGTCAGCCGCTGTCCGCTTCATACTGAGGACGTGACCCCACTACTGTGTATCGCATCAGCCCGTGCCTCTGCGAAGGATACCAGGCGCTGCTTGTGCTCATCCCACAGCGCAAGCGATATGGACGCCAGGCTTTGCCGCAACGTGATGCGGCCAACATTCCGAAGTTCAGGGTAATCCCGCAGCACTTCGGGCAGCCGGTATGACGGAATGCGGCTACACAAGTGGTGGACATGGTGCACGCCGATATTAGCGCTGAACCACCGCAGGACGCCCGGCAATACGTAGTGTGAACTGCCGTTGATGGCTGCTTGATCGAAGCTCCACTCATCCTGATGCTTCCAGTAGGTGTCTTCAAACTGGTGCTGGACGTAGAACAGCCAGACGCCGATCACGGAGGCGACCAGGGTAATGGGTAGCTGCACGAGCAGAAAGGGGCCTAGGCCAACGAGCCAGATCATGCCGGCAACGACAAGGGCGATGGCTGCATTGGTGCCCAGGGTGCTCACCCAGGGCATCCACCCTGACCGCATGAAACCCACGGGCAGGCGGTGGTCCAGCAGGAAGATGTACATCGGGCCGATACCGAACAGGATTATTGGGTGACGGTACAGGCGATAGCGCAGCCTGCGCATCCGCGGGAGGGCCTGATACTCACGCACGGTCAGCGTATCGATACCGCCGATATTCGGGCGGTCTAGGTTGCCAGAGCTGGCGTGATGGACAGCGTGACTGTGACGCCAGTGGTCATAAGGCGTCAGGGTCAGTACCCCGATGACCCGCCCGATCCAGTTGTTGGCGCGCCGAGAACGAAAAAACGATCCGTGGCTGCAATCATGCTGGATCATGAACAAACGCACGAGAAACGCTCCTGCCGGCACGGCGAGGATCAGGCCAATCCAGTAGCCTGCGTTCAGGGCGCTCCACGTCAACCCCCACAGCAGCACGAACGGGATTGCCGTAATCAGGATTTCCCCAACACTTCGCGCGACCCTGGGCCCACAGTAGTGGCTCAGTGAGCGTCGCAGCGCTCGTGGGTTGTCCGTAGTACCAAAGTTCGACGCTTGCACACTCATCCTGCGGACCTCTGCCTTTTACGGCACATGCAAGTGCCAGCCTGTTAATCCCGGCCTGACCTTGCGGATCGCTGGACTTCACGACAGACCCGATTCCAGGGCGGTTTCGGATATCCAGACGCGGTCCATCGACCATCTGCCAAAGTTGTAGGGTGGGTCGAAAAGTGGATGTCGTCTGTGCGGAATGAAACATGGGGTGATCGGGCGCCATAATGTGGCGCTCAGAAATGGACCCCCGGCCCTGGACAGCGGGCCGCCCCCTGAGAGGGGGACGGAGGACACAAACACTTTATTGAGGCTGCCGCTGAGCCCATGACCGAAATACCGCCTTCCAACGACAGTCGCTGCCCCTGGTGTCTCGGCTTTGCCGAATACGTCCGGTATCACGACGAGGAATGGGGCGTCCCCCAGCGAGATGATCGGCGGCTGTTCGAGAAGCTCATTCTTGAGGGTGCCCAAGCGGGCTTGTCCTGGGCCACCATCCTGAAGAAACGCGAGGCCTATCGGCGCGCCTTCGACGGCTTCGATCCGGAACGTATGGCCCGTTTTACGGACCGGGACATGCAACGCTTGCTGTCCAATCCCGGCATTGTCCGTAACCGTCTGAAGATCCGCTCGGCCATCGGCAACGCGCGTGCCTGGTTGTCGCTTTGCGAACAGGAAGCATCGCCATCACGCTGGCTCTGGCGCTATGTCGACGGCATGCCACGCATCAATCACTTCCGCCGCTGTCAGGACGTTCCTGCCAGCACAGCGGAATCCGAAGCCATGAGTCGTGACCTGCGCCGGCTCGGTTTTCGTTTCGCCGGCCCCACGATCTGTTATGCTTTCATGCAGTCCATTGGCATGGTCAATGATCATCTGGTGAGCTGCCCGCGGCACGCCGAACTGAGCACCCCCTGAAAACCGCCGCCGCGGCACCCTGGGCCGGGCTCTACCTGAGTAGCCACGCCCCCGCGATATTCGTGGTTCTGCTGGCCGCGCTTCCGCTCGTCTTCAACACGCCGACACCCGACGCCTGAGCGAGCGCCACGGTGCTGGCCCTGCTGTTCGCGCCGTCCAACCTATTGCAGGGGATCGAGAACCGGGGCCATCGCCGGACCGCCGGGAAACCAACACCGTGTCCCCGCGCCCCTGAGCCGGGCGCACGCAGGACTGCAGCACATCCCAGAGGGCGACCCGGTTAGCGTGGACCAGGGCCACCGCAAGCGGCTGCTGCTGGATGCCGAGGGACGCACCGTGGGGCGCCGCCTGGCGCTGGCCTACCAGCCCCACCGGAAGGCATGCCTCCTGCCGTCGGGCGAACCTGGGCCATCCAGGTCCGCCAGTGGGCGGACAGCGAACCGGATTACGCCCAGGGGCTGCGATTTGAGCGCCGGGAGCTGGTGCTGCCAGAGCTGGTGTACGAATAACGCGAGCCGATTCGGACGACTCCAGGACAGTGTCGGCGACAAGCTACTGCCAGCTTACCTATAAGCAGTCGCAGAGCGACCTGGCCCATGATCGACAATCTCGATCGTGCCGAACGCCTGGCTTCATTGACTCGGCGGACTTTTGGTTCGCAACGATCTATTTCGCCACGCAGCACACCAACCGGGATCGCATCGTCGACTACAGGGGGCGCCAACCCCTTACTGTAGTGCAGTCCCGTGCGTAACTGCGCCGGTTCGATGAATAGCGCTGGAGCATGGGCGTGGATGCATAGCCATCGGATGTGTTTTGCTCACTGGTCGGGAGGCTAGAGAAGAATCCAACGGGAGCTATTGACGGAAAGGGCACTCGTGGGTACAGTATTTGTACAAGGACGCGAGGCTGGCAAGAGCTAGGGAGTTTGAGGCTCCCGCCTTGTGCACATCGTCGCATTCTGATCGCAGCGCTAGCGCTGAAGCTGCCGCGCTCGACAGAAAGGCCAAACAGTTCAGCGACTACGTATTCACCGGCTCTTTCGACCGGTCTGGTTCTCCTCCAGGCGACTCCCAAGTCGCCCTTTACGCCCCCTCGCCCGAGGGGGTTTTTTTTGGCCGCTTGGTTAATCACTTGATCCCGCATTCTAATCAGCACGGGACGCTTGGCAAGGATTATTGATGGTGCGTCGCAACAGGCTGTCCTGCTGGCAACAAATCAATGGGGTAGCGCTGACCCACCGGCTCGATGGGTTGCAGGATGAGTGATCAGTTCAAGGATAAGTCGATGACGACCACGATCACGAGAGCCGCTGCCGCAGGCCAAGGACTTCGCAGGACAACGCCAAACAGGACCAGCGGGATGAGGACGGTCAGCGCGGCCAGGACGTGGGGCAACTCCGCCAGGCCGCTTGCAGACATAATCCATACATAAACAAGTCCCAGGACGCCAAGCAGCAGCCCGAGCCAGACATCGCGGTTACGAATGCGTGATGACATGAGCGCTGTCCCGCTTGCTGTTCAGTCACATTGGCTCCGAAATTCCAGGAGCCGCAGGTTCTCTCCTCGGCTTCGACTCGACCTAATTCAACCGCGTGCTGGACGCCCCAATATCCAGTGACGAAGCCTCGGGTTACCTCCGGCTGACAAAGGGTGCGCTGCGGCGAGGGGCCTGAGAATTAGCCGCGGATGACATGCCTCTCCCTGAGGTAGCGCCGGGCTTCCCCAAGCAGAGCCTGCTCTAGCGCCTGCAGATCTTCGCTCTCTTTTCTCGGCTTCGAGTCTTCGGTTTGCGACGCTTTGCTGCGCCATTCGAATTCTTGGTCGATCTGCGCGAGGAGCTGGTACAGAGCCTTGTCAGGCCAGACTTCTCGGTTCTTGATGGCACTATGAATGGACTTCGCCATTTCTATTCTCCCATGCTCGTCTCGTTTGGTACCCACGGCACCCGCTCGCACCGTCCGCCGCGGGCATCGGGCGTGCGTTCATTCATCCAGGGATGATTTCAGGAGTGTTTGACGTCGTCGGCCAGCTGTATAAGTATTGTAACGGTTATTTTCTGAGAGACAATAATGACCGCACCATTGTTCGTCCTGAGAGCCCGCAGCGGTATCGGTGAGGCTGACGACTCGGCGGCTATGGCGGCGTTTTTGCTGAGGCCTGAAGCGGGCTGGATCACGGGACAGGTGTCCCCGGTGGATGGGAGGCCGGGGTGCATTGCGTGGGCGAGGCCAGTAACTGGGTCGTGCCTGTGGCTCCCGGTATCTGCGGATACTGCAACCGTCGGCGGAATCATTCGGCAAAACGTCAGCCGATTCATGAGGTTGCCTCCCGGATCGGGGCACACGGCGAAAATCGAGGTGATAACGATGAGATGTGCGTGAGTGATGTCCGCAAACCAGAGGCGTTCGCCACAGCGGCGCAAAAGAAGCCGGTGGTGGAGCTGCGCCGGTGATGTAGGCATAGTTCGAGGCACTTACGACCATGAACCGCAAACACAAGGCACCACTGATACTGCTGGCCGTGCTGCCGCTCCTGCTTTCCCCGGCACTGCTCGCCGGGGAGAACGAAGAGGGGCTGGCGCTGCTGCGCGAGGGCATGGCGGTGCTAGTGCTGCGCCATGCCCTGGCACCGGGCACCGGCGACCCTGCCGAATTCGAGATCAGTGACTGCTCGACCCAGCGCAACCTCAATGACGAGGGCCGGGCGCAGGCGCGCGCCTGGAAGCCGTTTCTGCGGGAGCACGGCATCGACAAGGCACGGGTGTTCTCCAGCCAGTGGTGCCGCAGCCTGGACACCGCCGAGGAAATGGACCTGGGTGGGGTGGAAGAATTCCCGCCGCTTAACTCCTTCTTTGGAGGCCGGGGCGACCGCGATGAACAGACGCGCGAGACCATACAACAGGTCAACGCCATGGGCGAGGGCGAGCCCATCATCCTGGTCTCCCACCAAGTCAACACCACGGCCCTCACTGGAGTCTACCCCGCCTCCAACGAGGGGGTGATCATCCGCCTGCCGCTGGAGCGGGGCAAAGGCGTCCTCGCCAAAGTCACCCCCGAAACCGATTAACGGCGCCTCCGAAGATGCATCTCCGGGGCGCCGGAGGTGGAGCGCCCCGGCTTCTGCGGAGGCCGTTGTTGGTTGTGGGTCAGACCGCCTGGCCAAAGCGCGAATGTCAAGGTACGACCCTGAGTGGTCATTGGCCTGCCATCCGCTCGGCGTCCGCTTTGCAGTTGGAGGAGGGATAGCACACCGCCCATTGATTGTTTGCCACCGTTCACCCTGCTATGTCTATTGCGGACACGGCGTAGACTTGGCCGCCATTGCTAGAGCCCGAGTAGAGTGAAGGCCCAGTTCTGGAGTTCACGGTGACCTGCGCGGCATGTGGCCAGCAGAATACCGAGGTTATGCCAACTGACGCGTGTCGGTGGCTCTATGAGTGTGCCGGCTGTAGGACGTTGATCCGGCCGAAACCTAGGGACTGCAGCGTTCCCTGTAAACGCAACCCCCGCTACCTAGCAGTCACGCGCCCTTGCGCGGGAGACTGAGGCGGTCCAGGCGCAGCCGTTCGCGATCATCGAATAGGCGGCGCGCACCGATCAGAACCGAGGCCACGGTGCCGAAACCGGTGCCAACGGTAATCAGGAACATCACCAATATCTGATACTTGACCGCCAGGGCAGGCGGCGTCCCGGCGAGGATCTGGCCGGTCATCATGCCGGGGAGGCTGACCACCCCTGCTGCAGCCATGGCGTTGATGGTGGGAATCATGCCCGTGCGCATGGCGTCGCGACGGATGTCACCGATCGCCGTGGACCAGCTCTGGCCGAGCATCAGCCGCCCTTCGATCACCTGGCGCTGCTGCCAGGCCGTATCGGTGAGGCGGTCGAGACCGAGGGCGATACCGGTCATGGTATTGCCGAGCATCATCCCGAGCAGAGGGATGGAGTACTGCGGCGTGTACCACGGCTCCGGGCCAATGACTACTGTCAGTGCGAATGCCGCCACGGTGAACGATGACAGGAACATGGACACGGTCCCGATACCGAACGCCCAGCCACCTGTAAGGCGCCGGTTCTGGCGGGCCATCACCTCACGGCCGGCGATCAGCACCATGGCCACGCCCATGAGCACCACCCATTGCAGGGCGGCGAAGGCGAAGAGCGTCTCCAGTACCAGGCCGATCAGAGCGAGCTGGATGACCGTGCGCACCGCGGCGATCAGTAGGTCCCGCGACACCCCCATCCGCGCCAGGTGGGTGCACACGGCCAGGCCGAGCACCAGCAGGGAGGTGCCCGCCAGGGACCACCAGGTGATCTCGATTACGTCCACGCCACGGTCTCCAGACTGTTGCCGTTGATGCGCAGGTGACGCCCGGCGATGCGCTTTACTTGCGCCATGTCGTGCGCTACCCAGAGCACCGTGAGCCTTTCGGCGCGGATCCGGCGAAGCAACCACGCCTCCACGCGCTCGGTGGTGGCGGCATCGAGGTTCGCAGTCGGTTCGTCGAGCAGCAGTGCCCGCGGCTTGTGGGCCATCATCCTCAGCAGCGCGGCCCGCTGGCGCTCCCCGGAGGACAGCCGTGTCACCGGCCAGCCCAGGGCGTCCGCCGGCAGACCCACGGCAGCAAGATCCGCCGCTTCCGGGCACGCGGGAAAGTGGGCGCCCACCCGCTCAAACCACCAGGGGGCCTCCGCGGGCAACAGCATGACCTGCTGCCGCCATTGGTGGGCCGAAACGCCTCCTTGGTGGTCATCACCCCACCACACGTCACCGGAGTGAGGGTCGAGATCGGCGATGGCGCGCAACAGGCGGCTCTTGCCGCCACCTGACGGCCCGGAAAGGCAGACGACCTCACCCGGATCGACGGTCAGGGACACGCCGGTGAGGCAGCCGCAGTCCAGATCGCGAATCGTCAGGCGGGCCGGGGTGTCGAGCATGCGCTGGAGTATGCCAGAGAGGCTGCCCTGGAGCGTAGGCGGCGGTTACGAGGTGCCGTCGCTGCCTCGCCCCAACTGTGACGGTGAGCCCGCGCCCCGGCTGCCTTGCACGCTATGCGCGCCTGCGGGTAGAGTCGCCCGACCGTTTCGGCGCTGAGTTTCGTCCATGCAACAGCAGGTCTTCAGGCAACCGTTCACCGGGTGCCAGCCGGCGTTTACTGTTTGCGAACAACAGGCCCGCCAACCTTCTCCAGGCTCAGGAGCAATGCTGTGACAGATCATCGGGTCGAGGCTGCAGGGAACGCTCACCCCACGGCGCCGCCTTATCCCAGTTTGCGTGAAGCTGCATGGACGTGGGCACGGGTGGCCTTGCTCAGCTTCGGCGGCCCGGCCGGGCAGATCGCAGTGATGCACCGCATTCTCGTGGACGAGAAACGCTGGATCGGCGAAGCGCGGTTCCTGCACGCCCTCAATTTCTCGATGCTGCTGCCCGGGCCGGAAGCCCAGCAGCTTGCCATCTACGTCGGATGGCTTCTGCACCGCACAGTCGGTGGGGTGATCGCCGGCGTCTTCTTCGTCCTTCCCGGTGTCGTCGCCATCATGGCGTTGAGTTGGCTTTATGCCCTCTACGGCAATATCGGTTTTGTCGAGGCACTGTTCTTCGGACTCAAGGCGGCCGTGCTCGCCATCGTGCTGCAGGCCGTTGTCCGAATTGCCGGCCGGGCCTTGCGCAATTCGGCGATGTACGTGCTTAGCGCCGCGTCCTTCATTGCGATTTTCGTCTTCGGCGTGGCGTTCCCGCTGATCATCCTTACGGCCGCACTCATCGGCTACCTGGGCAGCCGCTCCGGGCTCGGCGCGTTCAAACCCGGCAACGGTCACGGATCAACGGGGAGCTCCAAGGTCACCGACGCGCAAAGCGCCCTGGGCGAGGGTGTGCCCGCCCACGCTCATCCGGAGCACGGGCAGCCCCTTCGCATGGCCGGCATCTGCCTCGCGCTCTGGCTAACGCCAACACTGGCCCTGCTGGCGTTCCTCGGACCCGGCAACGTCTTCACCCAGATTGCCGGCTTCTTCAGCGCCATGGCGGTGGTGACGTTCGGCGGTGCCTACGCCGTGCTTGCGTGGGTTGCGCAGGCCGCCGTGGAGACCTTCGGCTGGCTGACCCCCGGGGAGATGCTGGACGGACTGGGTATGGCCGAGACGACGCCCGGGCCGCTCATCATGGTCACCCAGTTCGTCGGCTTCATGGGCGCGTTCCGGGAGGCGGTGGACATGTCACCGCTACTCGCGGCCACCCTCGGCGGTTTGCTGACAACGTGGGTAACTTTTGTGCCGTGCTTCCTGTGGATCTTCCTCGGCGCACCTTACGTGGAGAGGCT
>NZ_SKOG01000261.1 GCF_007120195.1 Aquisalimonas sp. | reverse complement strand
TCCATGGCAAAGCGCGTGTTGCGCCCGGTCCGCTTGTCGGGAAACGTCCGGGCGAGCTCGCGCAGCTCGCCGATCAGGTCGTCGAAACCCAGGCCCCCGTCAGTTGTCGACTCGCTGCGTCTCATCAACCGCCAGCTTCCACTGCTCCATCACAACGATGTTGTAGCAGAGCAGCGGCGTTTTGTCCAGCGCCTCTCGTCACTCCCTGGGCCATAATTAGAATTGCTGGATGCCGCGAATCCGGAACTCGCCAGCCTGCAGTACAAGCTCGGCGGTATGAGCTGCTCGTTCTGCGTTAACGCCATCGAACGCGGACTGAGACGGGAGAAGGGCGTGGAAACGGTGCACGTCTCCCTGGCGCATGAGGAGGCGCTGATCCGGTATCGGCCTGAGGAGACCAGCGAGCAACGTATCAAGGGAGTCCTGAACGCGCTTGGCTTCCTGGTGCGTGACCCGCGCAAGGTGGGCGCCTTCGACGAGCAACTGGAGCTCAAGCGCAAGGAGCGCAACGACCTGATCTCGGCTGCGACGTTCACCGTCCTCCTGATGCTGGCCATGGGTGCCATGTGGCTGGGGCTGTGGCAGATGCAGGAGTGGCATGTATGGGTGGCCTGGGCGGCGGCGACGTACGTGTTCTGCTGGAACGGGCGGCGCATCATTCGTATGGCCTGGGGGGCGGCGCGCCGCGGGATCACCAATCAGCATGTATTGCTCAGTGCCGGCGCCATCGGCGGCTACGCTGGCGGCCTGCTCGGCGCCTCGATCCCGTTTCTGGGCTGGTACGGCTTTGTCGGCTTTCCGGCCGTGGACTTCTTCGGCGTTGCCGTGTTTCTCACTACCTATCACCTGCTCTCTGGTTACGTGGCGCTGATTGTGCGCACCCGGGCGTCCGAAAGCGTCCGCCGCCTGCTCTCGCTGCAACCGGAGACCGCCTGCGTGAGCCGGGGCGGGCAGGAGCACGAGGTGCCCGTGGAAGAAGTACGGATTGGGGAGCGCGTCCGGGTACGCCCCGGTGACCGGATTCCCGTGGATGGCGTGGTGGAAGACGGCGTCAGCGTGGTGGACCAGTCCTTGGTCACCGGCGAGCCCATCCCGGAGGACAAGCAATCCGGGGCCGAGGTGATCGGCGGCCGCGTCAACCAGACGGGCACCCTTGTTGTACGGGTCACTCGGGTTGGCGAGGACAGCTTTCTGCGCCCGGTGGCGCGTCACGTGGAGGAAGCGAAGGTCATGAAGCCCGGCATCATCATCCTGGTGGACCGGGTGTTGCTCTACTACGTCCCGTCGGTGCTCGGCATCGCCGCACTGGCGCTGCTCTTCTGGGGCTTCGCGCCGGTGGCCTGGGGCGGAACCATGCAGTGGGTCACCGCCATCTACGCGGGCGTCACGGTGCTGGTCATGGGCTACCCGTGTGCCCTGGGCATGGCGACCCCGCTGGCGCTGATCCGCGGCGGTGGCATGGCCGCGGAGCGCGGCATTCTGATGCGCTCGGGCGAGGCCTTCCAGGTGCTCAAGGACATCAACCACGTGGTGTTCGACAAGACCGATACCCTGACGGAGGGCAGGCCACGGCTGGTGGCCACGGATGCACTTTGGGAGTTCACCGAGGACGAGGTGCTGCGGCTTGCCGCCAGCGCCGAGGCGCCGTCGGAGCATCCGCTCGCGCGCGCCATCGTCGAGGCTGCCAAGACCCAGGGCCATGAAGCGCGTGCCACGACGGACTTCGAAGCGATGGCAGGCAAAGGCGTTCGCGCACGGGTGGAGGACCGCCTGGTTCTGGTGGGCACGCCCCGGCTACTGGAAGAGCACGGTCTGCCAGCCGCACCCGCACGCGCCTGCCTTGAGACGCACGAAGCCGCCGGTCATACCACGGTATTGCTCGCCGTTGATGACCGCGTTGCCGGTGTGCTCGCCATTGCCGATACCATCAAGCAGGACGCAGCCGAAGCCATCGCAGCGCTTCGGGAGCGCGGCGTGGAAACGGTGCTGGTCACCGGCGACAATCAGCGCACCACCGCAGCGGTGGCCCGCACCGTGGGCATCACGGGGGTTCATGCGCAGTGCCTGCCCCAGGACAAGGTCGCGGTCATCCGCGCTCTGCAGGAGCAAGGCAGCCGTGTTGCCATGGTCGGTGACGGCATCAATGACGCTCCGGCCCTTATGCAGGCGCACGTGGGGATTGCCATCGGCGCCGGCACGGATGTCGCCATCGAGTCGGCGGATGTGGTGCTGATGGGCAGACGCCTGTCCGCCGTCCCGGAGGCAATCGGGATCGGCGGCAATAGCTACCGCAAGACCGTGCAGAATCTCTGGATTGCCTTCTTCTTCAACGGGGTGGGCGTGCCCCTGGCGGCCACCGGCCTGGTACACCCGTCCTGGGCCATGGCCGCCATGGCCGCCAGTGTCTCGGGGGTGCTCGCCAACTCCTTTGGCGGACGCCTGCTGCAGCGCGCCGGCGGGAGACCGGCCGCCTCAGCCACCGAAACGGGAGCAACCGGTCACCATGCCGGCGGGCAGGCGCAGGTGGCGTTCGCCGTATCGGGTATGCACTGCCAGGGCTGTGTCGACACCATTCGTGCCGGCCTGCTGATGGATGCCGGAATTACCCGTGTGGATGGCGATCCGCAGTCGAAAGCCATCCGGGTTCACTACGACACGACCGCCACCACGCCCGAGCATATCGCCAGAAGCATTGACGGCCTTGGCTTCCGTGTCACATCAGCACTCGAACAGCACGGATAGGAAGCGCCGGAACTCGGCAACGGAGGTCTCCGGGATTTCCTCCATTGCGAGGTGGCCGACGCTCGGGTACAGGACAAGCCGGCCATCCTCCAGGTCATCCAGCCAGCGCTGGGCAAGCTCGGGCGGCACCCAGGCATCCTCTTCCCCCCAGATCAGCAGCGTGGGTTGAGTGATTCGGCTGATCCATACGGGCTCCTCATCCCGCATTTCCGCCATCAATCGGATCACGTCTCGTGCGGCCTGCCTGTTCCCGGGCGCCCGGATCATGTCGAAGCGGCGTTGCACGGCATCGTCGCTCAGCCGCTGCGGATCGCCGTACATGGAGCGCATGCTCCGGCGCACCAGCGCGCGCGGCGTCGCTACCTCGAAGAGACTGCCGAATACCGGCATCGCCGCCAGGCGCAGCACACCAGGCAGTGGCTGCGGATAGGCTGCTGGACTGATCAGCGCCAGCGCCTCCACGCGCGCCGGCGCGTGCGCCGCATAGTAAGCGGCCAAATAACCGCCAAGCGAGTTGCCGACCACCGTCGCTCGATCCACGCCGTAGGCGTCGAGCACGCCGCTGAATACGGGGATGAAGTGATCCGCGTCGTAATCGCCATCGGGCATCGGATCGCTCAGCCCGAATGGCGGGATGTCGATGCGGATCACGTGATAGTCGGCGACGAGATGCGCTGCCCAGCCATCCCAGACCTGCAGCGAATCCAGCGCCCCATGCAGCATCAGCACGGCCGGCCCCTCGCCCGCTGCATGGGCGTGCACGCGTACTCCCTCTACCTCGATGAAGCGCGCGTGTTCGTCGCTGTAACGGCTGACCAGATGTTCGCGGTTGCTGTCACCGACCCCCAGGCTCTGACAGGCGGTCAGCGCCAGGCTAAGCAGGCAGACGACAAACGGATATCGCATCGCATTCACTGTAGGCCCCATCGAGTTCAGCTATGACCTCGACGGGGGCCGGATAGCGGAGACTCAGAGCGAGCCCGCGAGGTCGTCGATAATCGGGCACTCCGGCCGATGGTCGCCGTGGCAGTGTTCGGCCAGGTGCTCCAGCGTGCGTTTCATGGCCTCGAGCTCGGTGATTTTCTGCTGGAGCTCGCGGATGTGCTCCAGCGCAACCCGTTTGACCTCGGCGCTGGAGCGGTCCTGATCCTGCCAGAGCTGGACGAGCTGTTCGATCTGCGCGACGGAGAACCCGAGATCGCGGGCGCGTTTGATGAAACGCAGGGTATGCACATCCGGCTCGGAGTAGACGCGGTAACCGTTCTCGCTACGCTGTGCCACCGGTACCAGGCCGGTGCGCTCGTAGTAGCGAATCATCTTGGCATTGACTCCGGATTCACGGGCCGCCTCGCCAATATTCATGGGGTCCTCCTGGTCCGTTCAACTGCCCGGTGTCACAGGCCGTGTGCCTCAGGCGGCACGGGGTACGCCTTCGCCCGGTGCCCTGTCCGTGTCGGCGTCCACCACCATGGGCGGCTGAAAACGCTTGAGTCGCAGGGCGTTGCTCAGTACGCACACGCTAGACGCCGCCATAGCCACCGCTGCGAAGATCGGCGAGAGCAGGATCCCCATCGCCGGGTAGAGGACTCCTGCGGCGACGGGAATTAAACTCGTGTTGTAGGCAAACGCCCAGAACAGATTCTGCTTGATGTTACGGATCGTCGCCCGGGACAGGGCAATGGCATTGGGTACGTTGCGCAGATCACCGGACATCAGCACGACATCCGCCGATTCGATGGCAATGTCGGTGCCTGTGCCGATGGCAAGGCCCACGTCCGCCTGGGCAAGCGCCGGCGCGTCGTTGATGCCGTCACCCACGAAGGCGACTCTACCGCTTTGCTGCAAGCGCTTGACCGCATCCACCTTACCGGCGGGAAGGACCTCCGCCACCACATCATCAATCCCGAGTTTCCGGGCGATGGCCTGTGCCGTGCGATGGTTGTCGCCGGTGATCATGGCGACGCGCAGCCCCTCGTGATGCAATGCCTCGATGGCCGCCGGCGTGGACGCCTTGATCGGATCTGCCACGGCAACGACAGCAGCCAGTTGCCCGTCGATCGCTGCATACAGCGGCGTTTTGCCCTCATCCGACAGTCGCTCCACCGTGCTCATGAACGTCTCCGTCCTCAGCCCAAGCTCCTCCATGTAACGCCTGGAACCCACGTAAACGAAGTGGCCATTGACGCGCGCGGTAATGCCTCGCCCGGGTTGGGCTTCAAAGGCATCGCACTCGGTGAGGGCGGCGCCGCGGGCCCTGGCGCCACTCACTACCGCCTGGGCGATTGGGTGTTCCGAGCGCTGTTCGGCCGATGCGATAAGCCCCAGGACCTCGGTTGTGTCCAGGCCGTGGTCCGTCTCGAAATCCGTGAGCTCAGGGCGTCCCAGGGTCAACGTGCCGGTCTTGTCCAGCGCAATGATCTCTGCATTGCGAAGGCTCTGCAGCGCTTCGCCTTTACGGAAAAGCACGCCCAGCTCTGCCGCCTTGCCGGTACCGACCATGATGGAGGTGGGGGTCGCCAGACCCATGGCACACGGGCAGGCGATGATGAGGACCGCCACCGCATTCACCAGCGCGAATGTCAGGGCAGGCGCGGGGCCGACGGTCAGCCAGACGCCGACGGTGAGCACGGCGATCGCGATAACAACCGGCACAAAATAGTTGGTGAAACGGTCCACCAGGGCCTGAATCGGTAGTTTGGCGCCCTGGGCCTGTTCGACCATGCGTACGATCTGGGCAAGCAGCGTGTCGGCGCCGACCTTTGTGGCCCGAAACCTGAGGCTACCGGTCTTGTTGATTGTGCCGCCGATCACTTCTGCGCCGTGCTCCTTAAACACGGGGATGGGCTCACCGGTGATCATGGCTTCGTCGATATAGGTACTGCCATCGACCACCTCGCCGTCGACCGGGATCTTCTCCCCGGGCCGCACGACCACCACGTCGCCCACGACCACCTCGTCGACGCCGATCTCCATTTCCTGGCCTTCGCGGATTACCCGGGCGGTCTTTGCCTGAAGGCTCAACAGGCGCTTGATCGCTTCGCCGGTGCGGCCCTTGGCAATGGCTTCGAGATAACGCCCCATGAGGATCAGCGTGATAATTACGGCCGAGGCCTCGAAGTAGACATGCACGGTGCCCGCCGGCAGCACCTGGGGAAGAAAGGTCGCTACCACCGAATAGCCCCACGCGGCACTGGTGCCCAGCATGACCAGTGAGTTCATGTCCGGGTAGCCCCGCACAAGCGCTGGCCAGCCTAGCCGGTAGAAACGCAGCCCCGGCCCGAACTGCACGATGCTGGCCAGCACGAAAAACAGATAGAACAGGTTCTGCTGACCGATAGTCTGCTGCAGCAGGTGATGCATCGCCGGAATGAAGTGCCCACCCATGTCCAGTATGACAATGGGTACGGTGAACACGGCGGCGATGCCCACCGCGCGCTTGAGGCGATGCGCTTCCTGGTCCCGGACCGCTTCGTGCTGTTGGTGCCGATCAGCGCCGGTGTCGCGCCGCACGTCGGCCTCGTAGCCCGACCGCTCCAGGGCGTCGATTAGGTCGGCGTTGGTCACGGCGCCCGGGATCACGCGCAGGGTGGCCGCCTCTGCCGCAAGGTTGGCGGTGGCCTCCAGTACACCGGGGACATCCCGCAAGGCGCCCTCGACGCGGCTCACGCATGACCCGCAGTTCATCCCCCGGACGGCGAGTTGCAGGGTTTCGACCCGGGGCTCATAGCCGGCCTGGCTGATGGCGTCGGCAACGCCGGTGATATTCACCTGATCGGCCCCGAAGACAACTTGCGCACGTTCCGTGGCGAGGTTCACCGAAACCTCGGCAACACCAGGGACCGCGCGTATGGCCTTCTCGACCCGCCCGACACAGGACGCGCAGCTCATGCCGTCAATCCCCAGGGTATAGGTCGAGTGCGTCGCATGACTTCCAGCCTTGCGCTCATCAAGCCGGAATACCGTCTCTGAATGGCCGTTCGTGGTCATGGGTGGACCCCTTCGTCCTCAAGCCTGAGTCGAGCATAAACCTTCCCGTTGTAGGAAGGTCAAGGGCGATGCATCACCCCATGTTTGCCACCGGGTAAGCTTGCGATGGCTGAGCGCATGTCTGCGCTGTCTTCCGGGGCGTGGAGAGGCCCCTGTGACGGCCGCCCAAGCCATCCAAGAGTGCAAGGAGCCCGGGCCCTGGACGAGCATGACGCTGCGCAAAGCGTTGACTATCGGGCGCGCCAAGGTCGGCGCCAAGGGGTTCCAAATGGGACCCTGATTCTACTTCCAGCTCGTCGTGATCGGCATCGGCGAGGCCAGCGGCCTGCAGGTCGCCGGCAGCAATGATCGTCAGAGTCAAGTTTCTCATGGTAGTTCCAGTCATCGTGTAGTCACTCAGCCGCGCACCCGGAACATGCCCACCAACCCGCCGCCGATGACGACGTGCTGGGTCGCGACCCCTTCAAGATCCGGCTCTTACAGGAAGAAGCGCATTCGGGCCGTCACCCCTCTTCCAGCGGCACTCGTATGAATACACCCTGTGACCGTATGTCTGGTGAACCTGAGCGGTCATTCCGCGGCAAGGTGGCGAACGAGCGCTTGGGCAGCATGCAGTCAAGGTTAGACTACAGCCGTTGGGCCATTAGAGAGGAGACAGTCGGTGGCGACTGTGAAGGAAGATTGGGTAAACATCCCTCAGGGTCGAGTCTTTGTAAAGATCTGGGGCGCCGGCGATGAAAGCAGCGCCGAGGACGTGTCGATCATTCTTCTCCATGACTCTCTGGGGTGCGTTGAGCTTTGGCGGGATTTCCCGGAACGGCTTGCACTGGCGACCGGGGGAAGGGTTATCGCCTATGACCGGCTGGGCTTTGGACAATCTGATCCATATCCGGGCGCGCTCGGCCTCGATTTCGTCAGCGAGGAAGCGAGCGGTCCATTTTCGGCTGTGTGTGATCACCTGGGGTTGGGCCACTTCGTTGCGTTCGGACATAGCGTGGGGGGCAGCATGGCCGCCGTATGCGCGGCCACATACCCTGCGCGTTGTTGTGCCCTGGTCACCGAATCGGCTCAGGCATTCGTTGAGGAGCGTACGCTCGAAGGCATCCGCGAAGCCTGGCAGGAGTTCATGCAGGAGGGACAGCTTGAACGGCTGAAGAAGTACCACGGCGATAAGGCGGCGTGGGTGCTGAGCGCATGGGTGGATACCTGGCTCTCCGACGGCTTCCGGCACTGGAACCTGGACGCGTACCTGCCGCTTGTGCGCTGCCCTGTTCTCGTCATTCATGGAGAACAGGACGAATACGGTTCGGTCTTACACCCCGAGCGCATTGCTTCCCTGACGGCAGGTCGCGCTGTGGCCGAGATCCTCCCGAACTGCGGGCACGTCCCTCACCGCGAGCAGGAAGCCACCGTGATTAACACGGTTAAGGCGTTCCTTGCGCGACAGGCATGAGGAGAAGGCTGGGCGAGGTCATCAGCTGACCCGAACGCACTGTGCTCCGTGTTCGTCCAGGCGCTGTTGTCGAAATTCGGTGCAGCGGGCGCGGCCAGATACAGCCGGCTGCAACCGCATTTGTCTTTAATGTGCGATCTGTCTCATCGGGCAGGTGCCGTGCCTTGGTAGGCTCCGTTCCAGCCATGATGGCCCACTCCAAGGACAGTAGGGTCGTCGTGGTTAGGCGGGGCCGGGTACGTCACCACCTGGTCCCGCCGCCTTTTCATCACCCGACCGAGCCTGCCACCCACGCAAACCGAGGCAGGCGATCCCGAGTTGCCGAGGTATCTGTTCCCTCGCACCCCTATATCCGTAGCCTCTGCGCTGCAGCCCATTGGACCTTGCGCGCACTGGTGCCCACCCGTGTGCCGGCGTGTGGTGTCCGCAAGCCGGCCGCGTGCCCGGGCTGTCTTCGTCGTGGTGTTGTCCCGCATCATGCCCAAAAGCGCGATGGTGCGGCCTGTACCCAGCGACTCTGTTCGCCACTTGCCCCCCAATAGATGCTAGGCTTCTGCGTCAGAAATGAAACGCCATTCCGAAAACGCGACCAGCGGCGTAAAACGCCCTGGCGCAATGGACCCCGGCCCCATAAGTGGGCATCCAAGGCTGAGGAGGAACGGCCGTGAGTCCCTCGTTGAACGATTCCCAACTGCTCAAGAGTCAGGCGTACGTCGGTGGTGAATGGGCCCCCGCCGGCGCAGGCGCCACGTTCCCGGTGATTAACCCGGCCACCGGTGAGGCCCTCGGCACTGTGCCGGATATGACGGCGGTGGATGCCCGGCAGGCCATCGCGGCGGCGGAGGAGGCCTTTCCCGAATGGCGTGCCATGCCCGCTCGCAAGCGCTCGAAGCTGTTACGCAAGTGGTATGACCTGATCACCGAGCATGCCGACGATCTTGGCCGGTTGCTGACCGCCGAGCAAGGAAAGCCCCATGCTGAGGCAAGGGGGGAGGTCCTGGGGGGTGCTGCATATGTGGAATGGTTTGCCGAGGAAGCCAAGCGCATCGACGGTGACCTGCTGCCGCCCCAGGGTCCGGGACAGCGCGAACTCGTGCTTAAGCAGCCCGTGGGCGTCGTGGGCGCCATCACGCCCTGGAATTTCCCGTCGTCCATGATCACCCGCAAGGTCTCGCCGGCCCTGGCCGCAGGCTGCCCGGTGGTGATCAAACCTGCCGAGGACACGCCGCTCTCGGCCCTGGCGCTCGCGGAACTGGCCTATCGGGCCGGGATTCCCGCCGGGGTGGTGAATGTGATTACCGCAAGCCATGGGGCGGAGGTGGGTGGTGAGCTTGCCACCAATTCCAAGGTCCGGAAGCTGTCGTTTACGGGCTCGACGGCTGTGGGCAAGCTGCTCATGAGCCAGGCCTCCGACACGGTAAAGAAGATCAGCCTGGAACTGGGTGGTAATGCCCCGTTCCTCGTCTTTGAGGACGCGGATCTCGACGCCGCCGTGCAGGCCGCCACCATGATGAAGTTCATCAACAGCGGCCAGACCTGCATCTGCGTCAACCGCTTGATGGTCCACGAGAAGGTCTATGATGCCTTTATGGACAAGTTCACCGCCGCGGTGGACCAGCTGAATGTCGGCAACGGTGCCGAGAAGGGGGTGACCACCGGCCCACTGATCAATGACAAGGGATTGCAAAAAGTGGAGAGCCTGGTCAGCGATGCGCTGCACCACGGCGCCACCCCGGTGCGTGGCGGGCAGCGTCACGAACTGGGGCGCACCTTCTATCAGCCCACCGTGCTCGCCGACGTGAACCCGGACATGGCCTGCTTCGGCAACGAAATCTTCGGGCCGGTGGCGCCGGTCTACCGCTTCAGCTCCGAGGAAGAAGCCGTGCGCCTAGCCAACGACACGCCCTATGGCTTGGCTTCGTACTTCTTCACCCGGGATGCTGGCCGCATGTGGCGTGTGGGCGAGGCGCTGGAATACGGCATGGTCGCCTGCAACACCGCCCGTTTCGTCCACGAGGGCATGCCCTTTGGCGGCTTCAAGGAATCCGGCATTGGCCGTGAGGGTTCGAAGTACGGCATCGAGGAGTATCTGGAGACCAAATTCCTGTGCATGGGCGGTCTTTGATCGCCGCAACCAGGCCATGACAAGCAATAAGGAGGAACCATGAGCGACGCAGTCAGCTATCAACTCAAGGACGGTGTCGGTGTCATCACCGTCAACAACCCTCCCGTAAACGCCTTGGGCCAAGCCGTGCGCGCCGGCCTCAAGGAGTGCCTGGACAAGGGGCTGGCCGACGCCGGCGCCCAGGCCTTGGTGGTCATGGGCGCCGGGCGAACCTTCCCCGCCGGCGCGGATATCCGCGAATTCGGTAAACCGCCGCAGGACCCAAACCTGGGCGACGTGATCGACGCCTACGAGAACAGCGATAAGCTCGTGGTGGCCGCGATCCACGGCACCGCGCTGGGCGGCGGCCTGGAATTGGCCCTGGGATGCGACTACCGCGTGGCCGTGAAATCCGGCGCCGTGGGCCTGCCGGAAGTCAAACTCGGCCTGCTGCCTGGTGCCGGCGGCACACAGCGCCTGCCGCGCCTGATCGGCCCCCAGGGCGCCCTGGAGGTCATCACCAGCGGTAACCCAGTGAAGGCGCCCAAGGCCAAGGAGATGGGTATCATCGACGCCGTGATTGGCGACGATCTGGAGAGCGAGGCCATTGCCTATGCGAACAAGCTCGTCGCCGACGGCGCGCCGCGGCGCCGCATCTGCGACATGGAGGCCAAGGCCGAATCCGCCACCGTCTTCGAAGATTTCGAGAAGGGGCTGCAGAAGAAGGCACGGGGCTTCCTGGCGCCGTTCCATTGCGTCAAGGCGGTGAACGCCGCCGTGGAACTGCCGTTTCGGGACGGGCTCAAGCGCGAGCGGGAGTTGTTCCAGGAACTCATGGAGTCGTCCCAGTCCCGGGCGCAGCGGCATGTGTTCTTCGCCGAGCGTGAAGTGGCCAAGGTCCCCGGCGTCGACAAAGACACCCCCAAACGCGACATTAAGTCCGTGGGTATCGTGGGCGCCGGCACCATGGGCGGCGGGATCGCCATGAACTTTGTTAATGTCGGCATTCCGGTGGTAATCAAGGAGGTCAAGCAGGACGCCCTGGATAAGGGGATCGCGATCATTCGCAAAAACTATGAGAACACGGCGAAAAAGGGCCGAATCTCCATGGACGACGTGGAGAAGCGAATGAGCCTGGTCACCCCCACCCTTGATTACGACGATTTCAAGGATGTCGACCTGGTGATCGAGGCGGTCTTCGAGAGTATGGAGGTCAAAAAGGATGTCTTTGGAACCCTGGATCGCGTGTGCAAGCCGGGCGCCATGCTGGCGACCAATACGTCCACGCTGGATGTAAATAAAATCGCCGAGTTTACCAGCCGGCCGCAAGACGTCATGGGCATGCACTTCTTCAGCCCGGCCAACGTCATGAAACTACTGGAGAACGTCCGCGGTGAGAAGACCGCTGACGAGGTGGTCGCCACGGTCATGGATATCTCCAAGCGCATCGGCAAGGTCGGTGTCTGCGTTGGTGTGTGCGACGGCTTCGTGGGCAACCGCATGCTGCACAAGCGCCAGGCCGAGGCCGTGGACCTGGTTACCGAGGGCGCGAGCCCGCAGCAGGTGGACAAGGTGATCTACGACCTCGGCTTTCCAATGGGGCCATTCGCCATGTCCGACCTGGCCGGCCTGGACGTCGGTTATCGTATCCGCGAGGAGCGCCGTAAGGCCGGTGACCCGGACGCCCAGGAAATGAACTGGCTGGACAAGCTGGCCGCCGACGGTCGCTACGGACAGAAGACCATGGCCGGTGTCTACCGCTACGAGGAGGGGGATCGCACGCCGAAGCCCGATCCGGAGGCGGACAAGGTCATCGAGGCCTACCGGAAGGAAAAGGAGGTCACCACGAGGGAGGTCTCGGACCAGGAAATCCTCGAGCGCTGCATGTACGTGATGGTGAACGAGGGCGCCAAGATCCTTGAGGAGGGCATTGCTGCCCGGGCGCTGGATATCGACATCATCTGGATCTACGGCTACGGCTTCCCGGTCTATCGTGGTGGCACCATGTTCTGGGCGGACGAAGTGGGCCTGAAGGAGATCCACGGGCGGGTGCAGCAGTTTCACAAGGACCTGGGCGGTGATCAGTGGAAGCCGGCCGCCCTGCTTGAGCGGCTGGCGAATGAGGGCAAGGGCTTCCACGACCAGTAAGGGTCGTCAACGCTAAGCCTTCCACGCAGTTGGCACGTGATGAGCGCTGACGCTGCGCTCATCTCACGGACGGCCGTCGAATGACCCGGCGTGGCTCATCGACGGCCGTCCGGCGTCGTTGCCGCATCTCAATTTCGGGTGAGCAACTGCACGCTGAACCACTCCCGCGCGTCCGTCCACACCTGCGCGACGCGAAAACCGGCCTCGGTAGCCAAACCGGCGAGCCGCTCCCGGGTGTACTTGTAGCTGTACTCGGTGACAATAGGCTCCTCCGCCGCGAATTCGAAGCACTGTCCCCCCACGCGGATCGTCTGCGCCGCTGTGCTCACCAGATGCATCTCGATGCGACTCTCGGCGTCGTTCCATACGGCCTGGTGGCGGAACGCGTCGGCGTCCAGGTCCGCTCCCAGCTCGCGCTGCATGCGCACGAGCAGATTGCGGTTGAAAGCGGCGGTCACCCCGGCGCTGTCATCGTAGGCGGGCAGGACGATCTCCGGGGCCTTGCGCAGGTCCGCCCCGAGTAGTAGCGCGCCGTCCGGCCCGGCCACCTCGTGGAAACTGCGCAGCAGCTCAACTGCGTCGTGCGGGGGGAAGTTGCCGAGGGTGGAGCCAGGGAAGAATACCACGCGCCGGCTAGGCGCTCGGCTTGACGTCGGTACCGTAAAAGGCGCCGTAAAGTCGTCGCACACCGGTAGGATTTCCAGGTCCGGGAACTGCGCGCGCACCGCCTCAAGGCTTGCCAGCATGTGCTCACCGGAGATCTCCACTGGTACGTAGCCCACCGGATCCTGCAGCTGCGCAAGCAGCAGGCTTATCTTGGCGCTATTGCCGCTGCCGGGCTCTATCAGCAGCACGCCCGGCCCGAGTGCCTGGGCCATGTCCGCCGCCGAGTCCTGCAAAATGCCCAGTTCGGTGCGGGTGACGTAGTACTCCGGCAGTTCACAGATCCGATCGAATAGGTGCGAGCCCGCCTCGTCGTAGAAATACTTGGGCGGAACCTGCTTGAGGGGCGCTGACAGTCCGGTTAGGACGTCTGTGAGGAATGACGAGGTCATCTGTCTGGAGGCAGCTGGCAGGTCGTCGTCGGCTGTGGTCACGTCACAGGTGTCCTCGGGGAGTGGCCGCTGGAGGCCCATTCGCGGGTTCGCGGGCCGTGTAAAGAGAGTCGCGCTCAGCCTACCCAGTTGGCCTGCGAGGGTAAAGTCCGCTGCCCGGTGGCGTCGCTTTGCTGTGGCGACGACGGATGCTCGAGGTGAAAGTCGAGTGTGCCGCGGGGTCAGCCGTTATGGCGTTCGCAGGTAGACATCGAAGCGCGTGCTGCTGCCGCTGTGGGTGAGATCGGGTGCGGGCCCTGGCAGCGCCGGCGCGCGGCGCCGACGCTTGACCACTACACGCCGTTTGGCCGCCGCCATCGCGGCGTCCAGTAGCCCAACCGTGTCCGGCGGGGGGCCGAGCAGCGCCTGCAGGTGCTGCATGGCCTTGCCGGATCTGGCGCTGCCGCGCGGGTGCGGATACATGGGGTCCAGGTACACCACATCCGGGCGCTGTTCCTCTGCGAGGCGTCGCAGGTACGGCACGCTATCGGCGTTGATTAGGATCAGGCGCGTGCTCATCTCGCGTGTGCGGCTGTCAGCGGCCGCGCGCCTGAGCCCATCCTCCAGCAGGGCGCCGACCACCGGGGAGATTTCCACCAGAGTCACCTGACAGCCCAGGGCGGCGAGCACGGCGGCATCCTGGGCAAGGCCGGCGGTGGCGTCCAGAATGGTGGGTCGCGCCCCCCGGCGGGCGCCAACGGCGCGTGCCAGGGGTTCCCGCGAGGCCCCGGCCTGCCGCAGACGGCGCTGCATCGCCGGCTCCAGGAAATCCACACGAATAGGGCCTGGCGCGCCGCTGCGGCTATCACCGAGGACGATCTCGCCGTCCCTGACCCAAAGGCGAAGGCCTGGCGGTGTCGCCGATGTGGCCAGCGGGAGGTCCCAGCGCCGAGAGACCGCATGGGCAGCCGCTTCGTCTGGCGCCGCCACGTGGCACGGTTGCGGCATGTGTCGCTTAGGCGTAGAAATGTTTTCCAAATCAGGACCTTGATATGCCTTCCGGCAATGCTTCCAGTTGAGGCGGCCCTCCTACTGCCGTACCATAGCGCGCGTGCAGTGGCGACCGGGGTGCCCCCCCCGCGCCATAATACCGGGGCTCGACTGAGGATGGGTCTGGGCCTGTTGAGTGCGCCGTTGTCATTGGCTCACGGTCTCGCGCTATGCGCGCGGCCGCGTTAATGCGTGTGCTCGCCCCCGAATATCGGGTGTGGTGAGGCACGAGCCGGCAGCATGAGCTGATTCTGAATGCCGAGGAAAGACGGACATGGTCAACAAACAGTCTGCCGAATCTCCAGTGATTGATGCCGAAGCGTTCTCCTTCGCGCTGGTGAAGATCGCCTCGCGCAGCCAGGTGCTGGTCAATGAGTTTGTCAACCGGGAGCAGTCCCTGCATCACATCGACATGGACGACGCAATGCATCTGGGGGGCCTGTTCCAGCAGCTCGCGACACGCATGGCGTCAAATCCCATGCACCTGGCTCAGGCGCAGATTGCTTTCTGGCAGGAATACGTCCAGCTGGTTAACAGCACGACTCTGCGGATTTGGGGCCAGGACCATGAGCCCGTGATCGAGCCCCGCAAGGCGGACGCGCGCTTCCGGCACGCGGCCTGGGAAGAAAGCCCGCTGTTTGACTTCATCAAGCAGTCTTACCTGTTGGCCGCGGACTACATCCATTCCACGGTGCGTAACGTGGGGGGGCTGGACGATCGGACCGCGCGCAAGGTCGATTTCCACACACGGCGGTTTGTGGATGCGATGTCGCCCACCAACTTTATTGCCACCAACCCGGAAGTTTTGCAGAAGACCGTGGAGACGGGCGGCTGGAATCTGTTGCGCGGGCTGCAGCACCTGCTCGATGACCTGTCTGCCAAGGATGGGAAGCTTCGTATCAGCATGACCGATACCGAGGCCTTCACGGTGGGCCAGAATTTGGCGATCACACCGGGCAAGGTGCTCTACGAGAACGATCTGATCCAGCTCATTCAGTTCGCGCCCACGACCCATGAAGTCTACCAGCGGCCGCTGCTGTTCGTGCCACCGTGGATCAACAAATACTACATACTGGACCTGCAGCCAAAGAATTCCCTGATCAACTATATGGTGGATCAGGGGCACACGGTATTCGTCATCTCCTGGAAAAACCCCAGCAGCGACTACGCAGGCAAGGACTTCGCGGACTATATGTTCGAGGGGCCGCTCGCGGCGCTCGATGCGATCGAGCAGGCGACCGGCGAGAAAGCCGTTAACGTTGTCGGCTACTGTCTCGGTGGCACGCTCATGGGGGCGACGCTGGGTTACATGGCAGCGCAGAATGACACGCGCATCAACAGCATCTCCTTTTTCACGACAATGCTTGACTTCAGCGAACCCGGGGAGCTGGAGGTGTTCATCGACGAAGAGCAGCTCCAGAATCTCGAGCGGCGCATGGACAGCCGGGGCTACCTGGAAGGGGCCGCCATGGCGACGACCATGTCGACGCTTCGCGCCAACGATCTGATCTGGTCGTTCTTTATCCATAACTACCTCAAAGGCGACGATCCGTTTCCGTTCGATCTGCTCTATTGGAACCAGGATTGCACGAACATGCCGGCGCGCATGCATATGTTTTACCTGCGCAACATGTACCAGGAAAACCGGCTGAAGGATCCGGGTGGTATCGAGCTGGGCGGCGTTCCCATTGACCTCGGCCGCGCCAACCTGCCCAAATGCTTTATTGCCGCCGACGAAGACCATATCGTCCCATGGGAGACCTGCTATCGCGGTGTCCACCTGATCAGCGGTCCGACCCGTTTCATTCTCGTGGGGTCCGGTCACATTGCCGGGATCGTTAATCCTCCGGCGCGGGAGAAATACGGCTATTGGACCAGCGAGGAGACACCCGAGTCGGGAGCGCAGTGGCGGGATGCGGCTATCCGCACCCCCGGCTCCTGGTGGCCAGAATGGAACCGCTGGCTGGTTCAGCATGCCGGTGCCCGGGTGCCGGCACGCCAGCCCGGCGACGGCAAACTCAGCCCGATTGAGGACGCTCCGGGTCGCTACGTTCTGGAAGGGGCTTGATGCCGCGCAGCCAAGGGGTGCGGTCGGCCCCTGGGTAGACGCTGAGCGCGCAACATCCGGGGGTGGTTCAGCGTTTCCTTGAACACATCATTGGCATACTCCGCCAACCCGTCGCTTCCCTGAGAGTGTCCTGTAACCGAAATTCGTTATCTTTTGCTTGTCGGTGCGCCTTCGAGGCTAGGCGCCGGGCCGAAGGCGTAGCGGCCCCTACGGCGAGGACCGGCAACACCGCCTCGGAGGCGCCCCGGCAAGCCCTCCGGGAGCGCCTGTCCGGCCGCGCATCGGTGTT
>NZ_SKOG01000090.1 GCF_007120195.1 Aquisalimonas sp. | reverse complement strand
GATCAGACCCGGTGCCATGGCAGGACTGCACGCCATACCCGTAGGGCGGGTTAGCGCAGCGTAACCCGCCGTCGATAACATCGCGCCGCGGGCGCGCAACTCAACCTGCGCCTGTGCGCCTGCGGCGCGGTTTGTTTGACGGTGCATTACGCTCGCGCTAATGCACCCTACTCCCTTCGATCAGACCCGGGGCCAAGTCAGGACTCCATCACGTACCCACCGCGGGAGTGATGGCCCGGAGCCAGCGCCAACGGCAGATCGGCAAAATTAGAACTGCTGGCGCTGCGGTGCCTGTGCTGGTTGCAATTTCACCGCTGGTCGGTGACCTTAATGGAGCGGGAGCGCTTAGTTCCACGGCGGCGACAACCGCCCGGCGGCAGGAGACAGCAGGTATGTGGAAGCGTGACGGCGCCTGGCGCAAGCAGTGGAAGATCGCTGTGCTGCCCGGTGACGGAATTGGTCCGGAGGTCATGTCCGTGACGCTGCGCGCGTTGCGTGCGCTTTGCGAGCAGGGCGGCCCGACCATGACCCTCGACGAGTTCCCCTGGCCATCGCACCGGTGGCATCGCGAGCACGGCACCATGATGCCGGAAGACTGGAAGGCGGTGCTCGCCGGGTACGATGCGATTCTCCTGGGTGCCCTGGGTGACCCTGGCCCCACGAGCGATCCTGATCGCCACCTGCTCCCCGATGCCGTGTCGCTGGCGCCCCTGCTCGATATTCGCAAGGGCTTCGATCAGTGGGCCTGCGAGCGCCCGGCCATGCTCCTGGAGGGGGCGCCGCAGTATCTGGCGGATGAGCGGGCCAAGGAACTCGATATGCTGGTCATCCGCGAGAACAGCGAAGGCGAGTACGTGGGCCAGGGCGGTCGGTTGGCGCCGGGGAGCGCCCGCGAGGTGGCCACCCAGATGGAGGTGTTCACCCGCGCCGGCGCCGAGCGCATATTCCGCCATGCCTTCGAGCGCGCCGTGGCCCGCTCGGCGGAGCGCGAGGCGGGGACGCGGCGCAGTCGCGAGTTCGCATTGCCGCTCGGCGGTACCGCCCGCGCCCAGGTGTGCCTGGTCACCAAGCGCAATGCGCTGCGCTACTGGGGCGAGATGTACACGGAGGTGTTTGGCGCGGTGGCCGCGGATTACCCGGCGATTGCCACCCACCACGAACTGGTTGATGCGGCATGCATGAAATTTGTCATGAGCCCTTGGCAGTTCGACGTGGTCGTGGCCAGTAATCTGCAAGGCGACATCCTGACGGATCTTGCCGCCGTGCTCAGCGGCGGCATGGGTGTTGCCCCGTCTTGTAACCTCAACCCGGCGGACCGGCGGCAACCACCCATGTTCGAGCCAACGCACGGCAGCGCTCCGGATATTGCCGGGCGCAATCTGGCCGGCCCCCAGGCCATGCTGCTCACCGCGGCGATGATGCTGGGCTGGATGGGCGAGGAGGACTCGCGCGCCGCCTCGGCGGCCGAGCGGTTGCGCAATGCCGTTGAGGCGGATCTGCGGGTTCACGGCACCATGCAGCGCGAGACAACGGCCATCGGCGATGCGGTGCTCGCGGCCCTGTCCTGACTTAATCCTTACAGCGAGCGCTGAGACGACGCGGTTCAAACCGGCATCTCCCGGTTTGAAGCCACGGGAGCGCCCGGGTAAACTCGTGGCTTCATTTCACCTGGCTCCCGCCTCAAAGGAGGTTTCCATGGCCCACGCGTCCGGTCATCTGTCGCCGCTCATGACGCAGTCTTCCAGCATCACCGCGACGCGCGGAGAGGGGATGTACCTCTACGACGAAGCCGGCAATCGCTACCTGGATTTTTCCTCCGGCATCGGCGTCACGTCGACGGGGCACTGCCACCCCAAGGTGGTTGCCGCCGCGCAGAAGCAGGTCGCCACGCTCATTCACGGCCAGTACGCGATCGTGCAGCATGCGCCGTTGCGTGAGATGGCGGCGAAACTCGGCGAGCGCATGCCCGAAGGGCTCACATCCATCTTTTTCTCCAATGCGGGCACGGAAGCCGTTGAGGCCTCGATCCGACTGGTGCGCCAGGCAACCGGACGGCCTAACATTATTACCTTTCAGGGGTGTTTCCATGGGCGTACCATGGGCTCGCTTGCAACGACCAGTTCCAGCGTCGGCCTGCGCGCGGGCGTGCAACCCCTGATGGGTGGTGTGATCGTGGCGCCCTTTCCGAACACCTACCGCCTGCGCATGGACGAAAAGACTGCCGCCGAATTCTGCCTGCGGGAGCTGGACAACATCCTGCATACCCAGTCGGCGCCCCGGGAGACGGCGGCCATGCTGATTGAGCCCATCCAGGGGGAGTCAGGTTACGTCCCCGCCAGTACCGCGTTCATGCAGGGCGTGCGCGAGCTCTGCGATCGCCACGGGATCCTGCTGGTCATGGACGAAGTTCAGGCCGGCTACGGGCGCAGCGGGCTGTTCTGGGGCCACGAGCACTTCCACGTGACGCCCGATGTGGTCATCAGCGCCAAGGGGCTTGCCAGCGGCTTCCCCTTGTCGGCAATGGCCACGCGCCGGGAGATCATGGAAAAGGGCTGGCCTGGGTCCCAGGGCGGCACCTATGGCGGTAATGCTGTCGCGTGCGCCGCGGCGCTGGCGACACTGGAAGTCTATGACGACGAAAAACTCGTGGATAATGCCGCTGTGCAGGGTCAGCGCCTCCGCAAACTCCTGGACGAAGTCAAGGCAGCCAACCCGGCCATCGGCGATGTGCGCGGCAAGGGCCTGATGATCGGCACGGAAATGGTCGATGCCGATGGTAACCCGGACGGCGAGCGGGCCAAGCGCATCCTACAGGAGGCCGAAAAGCGTGGCTTGCTCATGATTCGCTGTGGTGCCTACGGTGGGCAGATTGTACGCTGGCTGCCGCCGCTGATCGTCAACGGCGAGCAGATTGACGAGGCCGTGAATATCTTCGCCGATGCCTTGAAGGCGTCGGCCTAGGCACAGCGGCGACGCCTTGAGGACGCGGAAACGAACCCTGCGGACCGGTCGCGGATGGGCAGTTTCGCTGACTGGTGATGGGGGCCGGGCGGCGTCTCCGACGGCCCCCTTGCGCTGAGGGCAACAGGCACGCGCCGGGCAATACTGAGAGCAATGGAACTGGTTTGCGGTGCAAACCGAGGAGTACCCGAGACCCATGGATCTTGCTTCGATTCGCAACGTCTATCGCCGTTACGCCAATCATTACGACCGCGTCTTCGGACCCGTTTTCGCGCAGGGGCGGCAGTTCGCGGTTGATGTTCTCAATCAGCGACCCGGCCAGCGGATCCTCGAAGTCGGCGTTGGCACAGGGCTGTCGCTCCCATTCTACGATCGCCGCAGCCGGGTGGTCGGGATCGATATCTCGCCGGAGATGCTCGCCAAGGCGCACACCCGGGTCGCGGAGGAGTGTGAAGGTCAGGTGGAAGACCTGCTGGTTATGGACGCCGAGGCGTTGGAGTTTGCCGACGATAGCTTCGACAGCGTGGTGGCCATGTACGTGGCATCGGTGGTGCCAAACCCCGACCGGTTCGTGAGCGAGATGCGGCGGGTGTGCCGTCCCGGCGGCGATATCCTCATCATCAACCACTTCGCATCCCGGAATCCTGTCCTGCGCCGCCTGGAGAGGGGCCTGCGGCCGCTGTCGAAACTTGTGGGTTTTCGCACCGATATGGATCTGGACACCCTTCCCGATCACGAGGGCTTTGAACGGTTGTCGGTGCGCAAGGCGAACCTGTTCGGTTACTGGAAGCTTGTTCATTACCGCAATGGTGATGCGGTGGCAGAACAAGACCCAGCGCCACGGGCGGCTGTCGGCGGTTAACCAACGCTGCGTGCCCGGCTTCGGCGGCCGCCGGTGACCGGGGTGTGCGCTGCATGATCGGGGTGCATCGCCGCCGTGGAAGTAATCCTTACCATCGCGCTGCCGTTCTTCGCCTTGATCTTTACCGGCATGATCGCCGGGCGCACGCGCCTCATGCCCGGCGAGACGATCGTCGGACTCAACAAGTTCGTTTTCTTCTTCGCCCTGCCAGCGCTGCTTGTGAGCAGCATTGCCCAGGCACCGGTCGAGGACCTTGGCGATCCGAGGCTGTTTCTGGCTTGGCTTATCCCGGGTGCTGTGCTGTTCGCGGCGACTTACTGGCTCGCCGGTGTCGTGTTCGGCGGTGGGGCGGGGACCCGCGCGGTACAGGCGCTGGCGGCGACCTTCGCCAACGTCGGCTTCGTCGGCCTTCCTTTAGTTATTGCAGCATTGGGTCCGCAAGCGACGCCGGCGGCGGCGGTGGTGATCGTGGTGGACACCGCCATCATGATCGGCATCGCCACGGCCATCATCGAGGTGGACCAAGGGGGTTCCGGCAGCCTCCTGCGAGCGGTGCGCACGGCGGCGCAGGGGGTGGTGCGCAACCCCCTGATCGTTGCTTCCGTGGTTGGGACACTGATGAGTGCGTTTGCGTTGTCGTTGCCGGAGCCCGTGTTCGCCTACCTGGAGCTGCTCGGGGCCGCTGCCGGCCCGGCGGCATTGTTCGCCCTGGGCGCCACCCTGGCGCGACAGCCCCTGGGTGAGCAGGTGGGGGAGACCGGGCTTATTGTGGTTGTGAAACTGATCGTTCACCCGGCGCTGGTTTGGGGCACGACCACCCTGCTGGGGCTGCCGCCTATCTGGCAGGCAGCACTGGTTATCATGGCTTCACTTCCCGTGGCAGCCAACGTGTATGTACTGGCGCAACGGTATCATGTGAACGTCGCGGGAGCGTCGACGGCGATCCTGGCCACCACGGTCATCGCGGTGGCGACTGTCTCCGCGGTTCTGCACCTGATCCTGGAATAGTTGGACGGCGCACGTGAAGCGCCCGGCGCCGGCAAGCTGCCTCGCGCACTATCGAAGCGGCTCGCCTCTTCAGATGCACCGTCAACGCACGGTACCCGGGGCCTTCAGCCCCCGCGTGGAACCGTCTGCGGCTCGATGAACTCGAACAGACCTTCCAGACCGCCTTCGCGGCCATAGCCGGACTGTTTCATGCCGCCGAATGGCGCTTCCGGCGCCGGGCCCGTGCCAGTGTTGTGGCCTACGTGCGCGAACTCCAGGCTCGCAATCGCGCGTTGGGCCCGGGCGTCATCAGCGGTAAATAGGTAAGAGGCCAGCCCAAATTCGGTCTGATTGCCCATCTCGATGGCCTGGGTTTCGTCACTGAAGGTGGCGATTGGCACCAGCGGGCCGAAGGTCTCTTCCTTCCAGCAAGCCATCTGCGCCGTGACCCCCAGCACGATGGTCGGCGGGAAAAAACCACCCCAGTCGTTTTCCAGCGAGGGGGGCACGTCGCCCATCACCAGCTCGGCGCCTTTGTCCAGGGCATCCGTGAGGTGACGCCGGACTTTCTCATAGCCGTTTCTGTCAATGAGCGGGCCGATGTCTGTGTCCGGCTCCATGCCGTTGCCGACCTTGAGCTTGCTGGCGCGGGCCTTGACGCGTTGGGCGAAATCCTCGGCCACGCTCTCGTGCACGATGATGCGGTTGGCGCAAACGCAGGTTTGGCCGCCGCCGCGGAACTTGTTGCCGATCAGATTATCTGCCGCGGCATCGAGGTCAGCGTCTTCGAAGACGATGTACGGCGCGTTGCCGCCCAGCTCCAGGGTGAGCTTCTTGACCAGGAGGGCGGTGCGCTCGATGAGTTCACGACCGACTTCCGTGGAACCGGTGAAGCTCAGCACGCGCACGTCGGGATGGTCGCAGAGCGTATCGCCGATGGGGCCGGCGGACCCGGTGACCAGGTTAACCTTGCCCGGCGGCAGGTCCAGGGCCTCGTCCAGGAGTGCGAACAGGGCCACCATGGTCAGCGGCGTTTTCGACGAGGGCTTGATCACGCATGGGCAATCCGCGGCTATCGCCGCGGAGAGCTTCTTGGCGATCATGCCGATCGGGAAGTTCCAGGGCGTGACCAGCGCAACTACGCCCGCCGGGCGGTAATAAACTGTCCAGCTGCAGTTGCGCGGTTTTTCCTTCAGCGCGCGCGGCTCCAGTGCTTCTAGGTTGTCGGCGCAGTAGCGGAAGAATCCGGCGGCATAGTCCACCTCGCCCTGGGCTTCCTTCCAGGGCTTGCCGTGTTCCATGCACAGAATGCGCCCCAGCTCTTCCCGATTCGCCTCCAGGGCCTTGACGATGCCCCGCAGCCATTCCCGGCGTTTGCCGAGCGGCGCGGGCGTTTTCAGGGCGCTTCGGGCGGCCTCGATGGCGCGGGTGGTCTCCGCGGGTCCCATGGCCGGGACCTGCGCCAGCGCCGCGCCGTCGACCGGGTTGTAGACCGTCAAGGTCTTGTCGCTATCGGCGTCCAGCCACTGGCCGTTGATGTACCCCCGGCAATTCTTGAGCAATGGCGAATCGAGCATGGAGCCCCCTCGGTTTCAAGCGATAGTCAAGCTATGTTGAATGGATAACGCGACCACGTCCAGCGGCGTTACCGCGAAGGGGGAACGTAGCCGCGGCGCTTGTCGACGACATTCTGCAATGACTCGCCGGCCCGCCACCGCCGGAAGTTGTTCACAAACTGCTCCGTGAGCGCCTCGCGCCAGCCGATCACATCGCCGGCCATATGCGCCGAGAGTATCGCCTGGGGAAATCCCCAGAGCGGGTGGTCGGCGGGCAGGGGCTCCTCCTCGAAGACATCCAGCCCGGCACCGGCGATGGTCTGATTGCGCAGGGCCTCGACCAGCGCGTCCGTCTGCACGATCGGGCCACGGCCGATATTGATGAAGCGGGCGCGCGGATGCATGGCGGCAAACGCCTCGGCACCGAACAGCCCACGGGTGTCACCGGTCAACGGCGCGGCCACCACCACGTAATCGGCATTCGGGAGTTGCTCGAGCAGGGCATGGCTGGCGTGCACGCGCCCGAAGTCGGGATCATCCTCCCGGGCCGAACGCGCCACGGCGTGAACGTCCATGCCCACGGCGCCGAGTACCCGGCCGATCTGGCGGCCGATGGAGCCGGCACCGATGATCAAGGCGCGCTTGCCACGAATTTCCTCGGTGTCGCGGTGCCGCCATTGGTGGCGGTCCTGGTAGCGCACGGACGCCGGGAGATCCTTGGCGAAGGCCAGCACAAGCCCGAGGACGAACTCCGCGATGGGCCGGTCAAAGATGCCACGGGCGTTGGTTACGGGGATATCGCTGTGCTGCAGGCCCGGAAACATGAGCGCATCAACGCCGGCGCTGGTGGCGTGAACCCATTGCAGCCGGTCCGCCAGGCGCCAGCAGTCGGCAAGAATGTCCGTGCGGAAGTCCGTGACCAGGAGCACGTCGGTGCCGGGCAGTGCCTGCTCAAGGCTTGTCCGGCTATTGGCCAGGCGCAATTCCGCGGCGTCCGCCACGGCATCCAGACCGGGTGGGAGCGGTTCGTCTTCTGCAGTGAGAACGGTGACGACCGGTTGCTGCATGATGGACTCCCAAGGGTAACATGATAACAAGGGAATGGCCTCGTCCAGAAGGGGGCTGGACGGCCCGTACCCAGTGACGTTATAGAGAGGCTGCGAGAGCGTCAACCGACACCCCGCGAGCCCCCGCCATGCGTCGATTTGCGCGTGCTTGACCCGCTCGCACTCAGGGGCATACGCTCGGCTGGAAGGAAACGCCACGTCCGGTGCCGCCAGTGAATTGGGGCGACTGGCATTTCCGCGCAGGAGCGTACGTCGCGCAGGAGAGAACGTGAATCGATCAGCGCTTTCTAGAAGGGGCCCGATGCCCCTCCCGGTCGCGTCAAGCGGAGGAATAATGGCAGTCAACCCCACTGAAACCGAGGCGCAAGACCTCGACGAAGTTCGCGATGCCAGCTGGGCTCCAGCGCTGCGTGCGATTCCGGTCGCGGGAATACGCAGGATGGTCAACCTTGCGGCAAGCATGGACGATGTCATCCACCTGTCCATCGGCCAGCCCAACTTTCCCACCCCCAGGCATATCATTGATGCGTATATCGAGGCGCTGGAAGAGGGGCACACAGGCTACACCATGGATGCGGGGCTGCCGGAGTTGCTGACCGCGCTCGCCGAGTATTATGGCCAGCGCTACAATCGGCCCATCACCGAGGAGAACATCCTCATCACCGCAGGCGCCACGGAGGCCATGTACCTGGCGCTCACCGCAACGTCGGCGCCCGGGCGTCAATTCATTGTGACGGACCCGACCTTCCTGCTCTATGCGCCCCTAATCCGCATGAACGGTGGCGAGGTCAAGTACATCCCGACGCGGGCGGAGCACGGTCATCAGCTTGACCCCCAGGAGGTCATCGACAGTATCGGCATGCGCACCTATGGCATCGTGCTGAATTCGCCGAGCAACCCCACCGGGACCGTCTACCCGGCGGAGACTATCGAAGCCATCTGCCAGGAAGCGGCCTACCGTGGGATCTACATCTTCAGCGACGAGGTGTACGACCATCTGATACTCGACGATATGGTCTACCCGAGCGTGCTCCGCCATGCGGTGGATCTCGACAACGTCATGACCGTAAGCAGCTTCTCCAAGACCTACAGTATGGCGGGGTTGCGCATTGGCTGGATCATCTCCAGCCAGGGGGCGATCAAGAAGCTGCGTCGCTATCACATGTTTACCACCACGGTCGCCAACACGCCCGCGCAGTGGGCCGGCATCGCCGCGCTGAAGGGGGATCGCTCCTGCGTGGACGAAATGGTCGAGGAATACGCCCTGCGTCGCGATCGCGTGGTGCAGTTGGTCAGCGACACTCCGCATCTGACGGGGTACTGGCCCCAGGGGGCGTTCTATATCTTCCCGTCGCTGCCCCACGGCGCCAACGCCAACCAGGTCTGCCTGCGCATGCTGCAGGAGACCGGTGTTTGCACCGTGCCGGGGGATGCCTTCGGGGAGCACTGCAGCAATTCCCTGCGGATTAGCTACTCCACCTCCATCGACAAGATCGAGGCCGCCTTCGAGCGAATGGTGCCCTGGCTCGCCAAGCAGGATTTCTGACCACGCGAGCCTGAGCGGGGCACCGCGCGCGGGGTCATGAGTATCGACGGAGTCGGTGGTTCACTGACTTCGGGGCGGCGGAGACAGGTCGGTTTCCATAGCCTTGGGAGCATCAATTCCGGGAGACCCCAATGACCAGTGCTATCGTGACCGAGCGCGGCGAGGGCATTCTGACGGTGACCCTCAACCGCCCGGAGAAGCGCAACGCCCTTACCGGCGACATGTACGATGCCATCCGCGAGGCCATGGCCGCGGCGCGGGAGGATGGCAGCGTTCGCGTCGTGCTGCTGCGCGGGGCTGGTGATCACTTCACCGCCGGCAACGATCTGCAGGATTTCGGGCCCAAGGCGGCAGAGCGCGTGGCCAGCGGCGAGAAAGCCCCGGCCATGAAGCTCATCGACGACATGGTGGATTTCGACAAGCCGGTGGTGGCCGCGGTGCGCGGTCACGCCGTGGGTATCGGGACCACCGTGCTGCTGCACTGCGACGTGGTTGCCGCCAGCGATACGGCTAGGTTCGCGCTGCCGTTTGCACGCCTGGGGCTGGTGCCCGAATTCGCATCATCCTACGTCCTGCCAATGTTGGCTGGCCGGGTGCGCGCCAGTCATACCCTGTTGTTGGGCGAACCCTTCGATCGAGAACGCGCCCGAGAGCTTGGCATTGTCTCCCTGAGCTGTAGCGATGCCGAGCTGGATCAGGCTGCGTTGGGTAAGGCGCAGGCCCTCGCCGCACTGCCGCCCAAGGCGTTGCGCGCGACCAAGCGGTTGATTAACAGCGTCGTGTATCGTGAGCGGCTGCGGGAGGTCATCGCCGAGGAGGGCGCTGCCTTCGCCGCCGGGCTCGTCTCCGAGGAGCATCAGGAAGCGGTCGCCGCGTTCTTCGAAAAACGCGAGCCGGATTTCAGCCGGTTTAGCTGACCCAAACCGGCCCAGGAACCGATCACACTCTAGTCTCCTGTAAACGAATTGCGGTTACAGGAGACTAGTCCTTACCACCGCGGTTTGCGCTTCTGCAGGAAAGCGTCAACGCCTTCCCGGGCGGCGTCGGTGTCCATGTTGCACGCCATGGTGGCCGAGGCGTCGTCGTAAGCCGCCTTGAGGTCCGCGCCGCTCTGGCGGTAGAAAAGTGCCTTGCCTGCCTGGATGGCTTCCGGGGGTTTCGCTGCGAGGTTCTCCGCCAGGGCGGTGGTCGTCTCCGCGAGTGCCGCGTCATCCACAACGCTGTTAACCAGCCCAATCCGCGCGGCTTCCTCCGCATCCACGAAATTGCCGGTGAAAAGCATTTCCAGGGCCTTTTTGCGGGGCACCACGCGGCTGACGGCAACCGCCGGGGTGCTGCAGAACAGCCCGAAGTTGATGCCGGAGGTGGCAAACCGGGCGGAGCGGCCGGCGACGGCCAGGTCCGCGGTGGCGACCAGCTGGCAGCCGGCGGCGGTGGCAATCCCCTGCACCTGGGCGATCACCGGTTGCGGCAGGCTGACCACGCGCTGCATCATTGCGCTGCAGCGGTCGAAGAGATCCTGGTGCGCAGCGCGCGCTTCTATGCCGCGGACCTCCCGCAAATCATGGCCGGCGCAAAAGCCCTTGCCTTCGGCATCGAGGATCACCACGCGAATCGTGTCATCCTCGGCGATGCGGTCCAGTGCCCGGTGCAGGGCATCGATGACCTCGGCGCTCAACGGGTTGTAGCGCTGCGGTTGGTTGAACCCGACCCGGGCCACGGCGCCGGTCTGGCGCACGCGGATTGGCGTCTCGGCAGAAGGAGCGGGTTGGCTCATGATATCCTCCGTTGCGCAACCCCAGACCACGCGAGCGGCGCCCGCGCGGCTTGCGCGGCGTGTGAGCACTAAGCCTATCACTGTCTGCACCCCGGGTGGAATGGCTGCGCCGACGCGCCGTGGCGAGATGACAGACCACCACGCCGTGGGTGAGAATCCGTTGAGCACCGTGCCCCGGCGGTACGGCGGGTTGGTGCCCACTCGACGACAACAACAGGAGAGGGCCGACATGGCGGACGAGATCAGCCGGTTGCGGCGAATTCTTACACAGTACCGCAATGTGGCGGTGGTGGGATTGTCCGCCAATTGGTATCGCCCGAGCTATTTCGCAGCCAAGTACCTGCTGGATCACCGGTATAACGTAATTCCCGTGAATCCCGCTTACCCCGAGGTCCTGGGCCGCAGGAGCTACCCGAATCTGCCCAGTGTTCCCGAGCCGGTGGACGTGGTTGACATCTTCCGCAGGCCGGAGGAAGTTCCCGCTCTGGTCGACGACGCCATTGCCATCGGTGCCAAAGTGGTCTGGATGCAGATCGGGGTGGTCCACGAGGAGGCCGCTGCACGGGCGCGCGAGGCCGGGCTTGAGGTGGTCATGGACCGCTGTATGAAGATCGAGTACGGCCGGTTTTTCGGCGGCCTCAACTGGATGGGCGTGAATACGCGCGTGATCTCATCCAAGCGTCCATCCCACGTGCCGTTCTAGGTGCAAGCCCATGAGTGACAGAGAATTCGGATTCGAGACCCTGTGCCTGCATGCCGGGCACATTCCTGATGCGGCGACCGGCGCCCGCGCCGTGCCCATATACCAGACCACGTCCTACGTGTTCGACAGCACGGATCACGCTGCAAGCCTGTTCAACTTGCAGACCTTTGGCAACATCTACGGGCGCATGAACAACCCCACCACCGCCGTGCTGGAGGAGCGCATCGCCGCCCTGGAGGGCGGGCGCGCCGGTCTGGCCGTCGCCTCGGGTATGAGCGCGCAGATGACTGCGCTGCTTACGCTGTGCGAACAAGGCGATGAAATCGTCGCAGCGCGCACGCTCTACGGCGGTACGTTCAGTCAATTCAACGTGACGTTCCGTAAAATCGGCATTACCGTCCACTTTGTGGATCCGGACGACCCTGAGAATTTCCGCCGGGCCATCACGGCGCGCACGCGCTGTCTGTTCGCCGAGACCATCGGCAACCCCCTGGGCAACGTGCTCGATATCGAGGCGGTGGCGACGATCGCCCATGAAGCTGGTGTTCCGCTCGTGGTGGACAACACTCTGCCGAGCCCGCACCTGTGCCGGCCCATGGAACACGGGGCGGACATCGTGGTCCACTCTGCCACCAAGTTCATCGGCGGCCACGGCACCACCCTGGGGGGCGTGATCGTGGAGTCCGGCACGTTCCCGTGGGATAACGGCAATTTTCCGCAGATGACGGAAGCGTCCGAGGGCTACCACGGCGTGCGCTTCTACGAAACCTTTGGCGATTTTGCCTTCATCACCAAGTGCCGCGTGGAGACATTGCGCACATTGGGAGCGACGCTCTCACCCATGAACGCATTCCTGCTCATTCAGGGGGTGGAGACTTTACCCCTGCGTATGGAACGCCACTGCGAGAACACCATGCGCGTTGCCCGCTTCCTCCACGAGCACCCCCAAGTGAGCTGGGTCAAGTACGCCGGCCTGGAGGATAATCCCTATCATTCCCTGGCCCGCAAGTACCTGCCCCGGGGGGCGGGGGCAATCCTCACCTTTGGCGTCAAGGGCGGTCATGAGGCCGGGGTGCGCTTTATCGAGAGCTGCCAGTTCCTCAGCCATCTGGCCAACGTCGGCGACGCCAAGACCCTGGTGATCCACCCCGCATCGACGACCCACCGCCAGATGGACGCGGAACAGCAACTGACCGCCGGTGTCAGTCCGGACATGATCCGCCTGTCCGTGGGCATCGAGACGGCAGACGATATTCTCTGGGATATCGATCAGGCCCTGCGCGCTTGAGCAAGTGCATGGTGAGCCACGCACCGGGGCTGGAGCTGCCCCGGGGAGTCCGCGCCGGTTATGCTGCCGCGCACTGGTGGCGCGCATCGGGACCGTAGTCTGGAAGGAACCATGAAGCGTTTTATTTTGATCGTCGTCGTGTTGGCCGGGCTCGCCCTTGGCGGTATGGGTCTTGGTGCCTATTGGGCCGGAGGTATCGCCGAGCGGGAGTATGAGAGCGCTCGTGGGCTTCTGGCCCAGGACCCATCGATCGAGGTGCGCGCGCTGGCGTACGACCGGGGCTTTCGGCAGTCCAGGGCGCGCAGCGAGGTGGTCGTCGATGGTCAGGTGGCGAGAACCGTCCGTGAATGGTTGTCGCATGCGTTCGCCGACAGTGAAGCGCTGACATTCCGGCTCGAGGACACCATCGACCATGGGCCAGTGTTTTTTGCTGGCACCGGCACCCTTGGCGCGGCCCGAATCGAGAGTCGGTTGTTTCCAGGTGACACACTGACTGACGCCTTCCCCGCGCTGGCGCCGGATCAGCCACTGCTGACCTCCGAGACGCTGGTGGATTTTGATGGCAACAGCGTCGTCGCTTACCGCGTGCCGGATATGGACTGGCGCGAGGGTGGCATGATGGTGCGCTTGGCGGGTGTGCACGGAACGGCGCACCTGAAAGCGGCGCTCGACCAGGTGACGCTCGAGGCCTACATGGATGACGTCCTGATTGGCCACCCCGCGGGCCGGTTCGATATCGCCGATGCGCGGCTGGACGGTGAGGCCCGGGCGCTATCACCTCAGTTGTGGGTCGGTGCCACGCGGATGCATGTCGGCCGGCTGCGCCTCGACGACGGCGCTCAGCCCCTGGAAGTGGACGGGCTGGAGATCATGTGGACCAGCGATGCCGAGGACGGTGTCGTGCACGCGGATCTGTTGCTTGCCAGCGATGCCTCCCGTACGCCTGAGCTCAGCCTGGAGGGCAGCAGGGTCCGGTTGCGCGCCAGCAATATCGACCAGGGCGCCCTGCAGCAGGTCCTGGAATGGCGCGACGCGGTGGAGCGCGGGCACATGAGCGACGAACAGCTGACCATGCGCGTCGTGAGCCTGTTGCCGGAATTCCTCCGCCGTAATCCGGAACTGGCCGTCGAAGAGCTGCACGTGGGCCGCCTGGACGATGACGCATTGCGCGGGCGCATGCGTGCGGGGTGGTCGGGGCGTGAGCCCAGCATGAACAACCCGTTTGCGATCGTCTCTGGGCTGGGGCTGGAGCTCGAGGTGGCCGGCCCGGAAGCCTGGTTCGAGTCCCTGCTGGCCATGACCAACGAACGCGCGCCGGCGGGTGATCATCAGACCCTGGACCAGCTCCTGGAGCAGGGGCTGATTGTCCCTGAGAACGGTGGCTACCGCTCCGAGCTGGCCCTGCGCGATGGCAGCGTGTACGCCAACGACCAGCGCCTGGGGTCCGTCTGGCGGCTCATCGGCGGTTTTCTGATGCCCTAGACGGGGCTGGCGCCCTGGCGTCAAGCTGATGCTCGCCGTGCTCGTCTCCACCCCGTTCAGCCTGGCCACGCCGCGCGAGGCGGTCGTTGCCGGCCGTCCTGCAGAGGGAACGCTGTGTCCCTTCTGTACGCCTACACACCCAACGATTCCCGCCTCTACACTTTGCCGAGGGTCCGCCGGGAGGTGGGTCCGCGCCGCGACCCGACATACGAGGCGTGGCAAGGAAGGACGCCCCCACCGCCCATACGCCGTTTGGCAACACTGATGCGGACGTCCTGAATCGGACTCGACCTGACGCGATTGGCTGGTTGGAAGTGAAATCACACTGAAGGAGGTTTCCATGGCGAACGGGTACACCTATAAGCGGCTCGACCGCGACGACGCAACCCTGTTGCTCGTCGATCATCAGTCGGGGTTGATCTCGCTGGTGCAGGACTTCTCCCCCGGCGAGTTCAAAAACAACGTCCTTGCCACCGCTGCATGCGGTGACTATTTCGGGTTACCGACGATTCTCACGACCAGCTTCGAGGAAGGGCCCAACGGCCCTCTGGTCCCGGAACTGAAGGAGACATTCCCGAACGCGCCATACATTGCCCGCCCCGGCAACATCAACGCCTGGGATAACGAGGACTTCGTGAACGCCGTCAAGGCGACGGGCAAGAGGCAGCTCATCATTGCCGGTGTCGTCACGGAGGTCTGCGTGGCGTTTCCCGCGCTCAGTGCCCTGGAGGAAGGCTATGATGTGTACGTGGTCACGGACGCGTCCGGCACTTTCAATGAGGTCACGCGGGATGCGGCCTGGTATCGCATGCAACAGGCCGGTGTGCAGTTGATGAGCTGGTTCGCGATGGCGTGCGAGCTTCACCGTGACTGGAGAAACGACGTCGAGGGGCTCGGCCAGTTGTTTTCCAATCACATTCCGAACTATCGGAACCTGATGACCAGCTACTTCGCCAAGGCGTGAGGCTGACTCTGCATGGCCGCCGTGGGGCTGGATGACCCCGCGGCGTGCATTCGCGCCAGCGTCAGGCTCAATTCTCATTGACGGCGTTGAATGCGTCGGCGAGATGATCAATGAGCGCCCGGACTGCAGGGAGCAAACCGCGTCGCGACGGGAACACCACATGCACGATCTCGCGGCGCGGCGTCCAGCTTGGCAGAATCGGCACGAGGTGGCCGGCCTCAAGTTCCGGGTGAACCATCATGCGTGGGAGCTGGACCACGCCGATGCCTGCGACAGCGGCCTTCCTCAGGGCACTCATGTCGGTGGTAACCAGCCGCGGGGCATGGGGTACCGCAACGGGCTTGTCTTCCGGTCCGAACAGGTTCCACGCGAACTCCTCCTGAGGGCTGCCGAGGCCGAGGCTGGGCCAGGAGCGCAGCTCCTCGGGCGCGGCCGGCTCGCCGCCCTGCCGTGCCACAAGGGCGGGGCATGCCAGGAGACACTGGCTGCGGTCCGTGAGTACGCGCAGGACGAGGTCGCTATCCTCCAGCGGCGGTGGGCGTACACGGATTGCCACATCGACGCCTTCGCCCACCACGTCGACCCGCCGGTTGGTGGCATCCAGCATCACGTTGACGAGCGGGTACCGCTGCATGAAATCGGCGATCATGTCACCCACGTAGGACTGCAGCAGGGCTACAGGGCAGCTCACCCGCACGGTGCCGCGGGGCTCCGCGCGGGTGGTCTCCACGGCCTCTTCGGCCGCCTCGGCCTCCACAAGCATGGCCTTGCAATGGCGGTAGTAGGTCTCGCCGACGGGGGTGACCGCGAACTGGCGCGTGGTGCGGTGAATCAGGCGAATACCCAGCCGCTCCTCCAGCAGCGCGATGCGGCGGCTAAGCCGGGATTTGGGCATGCCCAGGGCGCGCCCGGCGGGCGCGAACCCGCCGTGGTCGACAACCTGCACGAAAAAGTAGAGATCGTTCAGATCGTAATCCACGCCATCGTTCTCCCTGGTGAACGCTCTGGTGTAATTGTAGTGACTACTCACTCGCTGCGCCTGCCGGACGGCTGGCCGGCGGCGGTTGCCGTTCTGGAGGGCACCGTGCTCGTCAATGACGCATCCATCGCCCGCGATGCCGATCTGACGATCCTGGACCGCGATGGAGCGGCGGTCTCGCTGGAGGCGAGCAATGACCCCCGCCCGCGGCTGTTGAGCGGTGAGCCGATTGGTGAACCGATTGTTGGCCATGGCCCGTTTGTGATGAACCATCAGCACGAGATCGAGCGCGCGCTGGCCGACCCGTCACAAGCGGTTGCCCGGCGGCGCCAGGGCATGAATCAGCTCCGGCTGCCTCAATCCCCCATACGCCGGAGGGATGGTCTGGTGGCTGGGTGGTTACGGGACACTAAACTTTGTATTCAGACCAGGATTAGGTGCCGCGCTGCCCCGGGCAGAGCGGTTACGCGTTGCCACAGGAGACACTCACCATGAGCTGGAATCCCGCACTAACACCGGGTTGTCCGGATGAAATCGGCATCGACGCCATCGAGACCCTCATCGTCCCGCGGGCGCGGGATATCGGCGGTTTCGAGGTGCGCCGTGCACTGCCCGCGCCGAAGCGGCAGATGGTCGGCCCGTTCATCTTTTTCGATCAGATGGGACCCGCCGAATTTCTCACTGGCCAGGGCATCGACGTGCGACCGCACCCGCACATCGGCCTGGGCACGGTCACGTACCTGTACGACGGTGACCTGCACCATCGCGACAGCCTGGGCACGGACCAGGTGAT
>NZ_SKOG01000138.1 GCF_007120195.1 Aquisalimonas sp. | reverse complement strand
TACCGTACGATTGTTCTGAACAAGCACTTGCATGTTGGGCACTGCGACGGTGAGCAGTATTGAGGCCACTGCGAGCGTAACCAGCAGCTCGAGCAACGTGATGCCACGATGCCGGTGTCGAGCGCGCATCTGGGCGCCATGGACTACGTCTTTGTCACGCACCCATGACTCCAATGGCTCACTGCGTCTGGCCAAGTGCGTTGATCGGTATCTCTGATGCGCTGAAGGTGTGGAGACATCGGGGTCACGGTCCAGTCGCGGGATGAGTCCTTGTGCCTCCCGTTTTTCGAATGCATCGCGCTCGCTCCTGGGCCTCGACCGATCAGACGGTGATTCTTATCGTTACCGCAGTGTAGGCGCAGCACGACACTGGAAACTGGGCCTACTTCACAGTTTCCACCTGCCACCGGCACTTTCCCTGTCGTCCCGATGGTCATACCGTTATTCTTCCCGCCTATAGCGGCGCACCCCGGGCAAGCACCGGCAATGACGCACCTTGCGGTGTCGGCGGGACAGGTGACGGCGCTTCAGGCAATGGAACACATCGGCGAAGACACCGTGGCGTGCTGAATGAGCGACATCACCCGCATTGGCTACAGCGCGCTCGCAACTGACCTCGGCGTCGCGGCGCCCGTCCGCGGCGCGGTCCATGAATCAGCCACTTACATGGCCGATTCACCTTGCCCTCGGTCAATTCGCGACTTGGCCGCTTGGTCGCGTTATACTCGGCGCTCGTTTGCGCTAAATCGATCTGTACGCCTAATGGACCGCATCACCCTCACCCTGCCCGATGACTGGCACCTGCACGTGCGTGACGGCGATGTGCTCAAGCACGTTGTGCCCTACTCGGCACGGCGCTTCGGGCGGGCGATCATCATGCCCAACCTGAAACCGCCGGTGACCACGGTCGAGCAGGCGCGGGCCTATCGGGAGCGGATTCTGGCCGCGCTGCCGGCGGGCAGCGGCTTCGAGCCGCTGATGACGTTGTATTTGACAGAGCGCACACCCGCTGCAGAGATTGACCGGGCCATGGCCAGCGGGCTCATCCATGCCGTGAAGCTGTATCCCGCCGGCGCCACCACCAACTCCGACGCCGGCGTAACGGACCTGCGCCGGTGCGATGAGACGCTGGCGGCCATGGCCAAGGCGGGACTGCCGCTGCTCGTCCACGGCGAGGTAACCACCGAGGGTGTGGATGTGTTCGACCGCGAGGCCCGCTTTCTAGAGGAGCGCCTGGCCCCGCTGCTGGCCCGCCACCCGCGCCTGCGCATCGTCTGCGAGCACATCACGACCCGGGAGGCAGCCGAGTTTGTCCGCGGGGCGCCGGATACCGTGGCGGCAACCATCACGTGCCACCATCTGCTCTTTAATCGCAATCACATGCTGGCCGGCGGCATCCGCCCCCATTATTACTGCCTGCCGATTCTCAAGCGCGAGCGGGATCGTGCGACATTGCTTGAGGCAGCGACGTCCGGCAATCCGAAGTTCTTTCTCGGTACGGACAGCGCGCCCCACGCCCGTGGCGATAAGGAGGCGGCCTGCGGCTGTGCCGGCTGCTTCACCGCGCCCGCGGCCATGGAACTCTACGCCGAGGCCTTCGAAGCCGTTGGCCGGCTGGACCGCATGGAGGGGTTCGCCAGCCACTTCGGCGCGGATTTCTACGGTCTCCCGCGCAACGCGCGTACCCTCACCCTTGTCCGGGAACCATGGACGCTGCCAGCGAGCTACGCCTTCGGCGCGGGCCACGTTGTCCCATTGCGAGCAGGAGAAACCCTTCCATGGCGCCTGATCTGAGCCAAACCGAGTCGACCATGTCCGAACACGAACCCAGTACCGCCGCGCCAGGGACCCGCATCGCTCGTCGCTTCCGCAGCTTTCTTCCCGTGGTTGTCGACGTGGAGACGGGCGGCCTCAATCCGCAAACCGATGCGCTGCTGCAGCTTGCGGCGGTGATTCTGCGCATGGATGACCAGGGCAGGCTCTACCGGGCCGAGACCCATGCGTTGCACGTGCGCGCGTTCGACGGGGCGAACATCGACCCGAAATCCCTGGAGATCAACGGCATCAGGCCGGACCATCCGCTGCGCATCGCCTATGGCGAACAGGATGCGCTGGGCCGGGTGTTCAAGCCGATCCGCCAGGAAGTGCGCGACACCGGGTGCACGCGGGCGATCCTGGTCGGCCACAACGCCACGTTCGACCTGAACTTCCTGAATGCCGCCGTGGAGCGCTGCGGCATCCGCCGCAACCCCTTCCACCCCTTCGGCAGCTTCGACACCGCCACCCTGGCGGGGCTTGCCTTCGGGCAGACGGTACTGGCCAAAGCCCTCAAGGCCGCGGACTTGGGCTGGGACGGCGACGAAGCGCATTCCGCGGTTTATGACGCGGAAAAGACAGCGGATCTGTTCTGCGAGATCGTCAACTTGTGGGATACGCATATCGGCATCCCGGGGTAGGCCCGCTGGGCTCGCGGCTCATCTTGCTTCACAAAAAACCCCGCCGCAGCGGGGTTTTTTTGCTGGTGACTGCGTCAGCGTTTACTTCGCACCGGCGTAGCGCTTGGCCACATCGTCCCAGTTGACGACATTCCAAAACGCGGCCACGTAGTCCGGGCGCCGGTTCTGATAATTCAGATAGTAGGCGTGCTCCCACACGTCCACGCCCAACAGCGGGGTACCCGGCACATCGGCGATATCTTCCATCAGCGGGCTGTCCTGGTTCGGCGTCGAGGTCACGCGCAGCTTGCCGCTGCCGTCGCGGACCAGCCACGCCCAGCCGGAACCAAAGCGACCGATGGCCGCGTTGGTGAATTCCTCCTTGAACGCATCGAGGCTGCCGAAGGTGCTCTTGATGGCATCGGCCAGCTCGCCGGTCGGCTCGCCACCACCGCTCGGGCTCATCATCTGCCAGAACATGCTGTGGTTGGCGTGGCCGCCGCCGTTGTTACGCACGGGTGTCTGGATATCGGCCGGCAGGTCCTTGATCCGCGTGATCAGCACTTCCACGGGCTTGGACGCCAAATCCGGGTGTTTCTCGAGCGCGCCATTGAGCTTGGTCACATAGGTGTTGTGATGCTTGCCATGGTGAATCTCCATGGTCATGGCATCGATATGCGGTTCCAGGGCGTTGTGCGCGTAGGGTAGGTCCGGGAGTTCGTGAGCCATTATCCTGCCTCCTTGGTTTGTAAAACATTGCGAACCGCGGTCAATCAGCACCGCCGCAATTGAACCCTGTCTGTGGATGCGCCTTGATACACGTGCGGGCGAGCCGCGCCATTTTCAACACCCTCCTATAGCACACCTCCATAACAAACGCCCCGGCAGTAACCGGGGCGCTGTCAGGAAGCAGGACGGGTGACGCTCAGGCGCCGCTGCTATGGCTGGTGGCGGATTCCTTGACCATCTTCTCGAGATCACCGCTTTCATACATCTCAAGGATGATGTCGCATCCGCCCACGAGCTCGCCGTTGACGTAGAGCTGGGGAATGGTGGGCCAGTTCCCGAACTCCTTGATGCCCTGACGGATACGCTCGTCTTCGAGCACGTTCACGTAGGCGAACTGCACTTCACAGCCCGCCAGAGCCTGGGAGGCTTTCTGGGAGAAGCCACACTGGGGAAACTGCGGTGTTCCCTTCATGAACAGAATAACCGGATGGCTGTCCACCTGCTTCTTGATGGCTTCCTGAACCTCATCCATTGCCTGAACACCTCTTTTCGGTCGGGGCGCCGCCGGCAGCCGGGGGCATGGGCGGCGCGGTCGTTAATCATGTATCCAGTGTACGCGTTCCCGGCGACCCTGAAAACGGCCTTGCCGGGCGTACACCCCCTTTCTATACTCTCAATCTTCCCGGCAGCCTCCGTCGGGAGTCGCTGGGCTGATCCGCAGTATCGGCTCCAGTGGTTCCCTCGGCGCTGCCTTTTTGTTTTTGCGAGCACGCAGACCATGGCGCACACCTTAATGCACACCTACAACCGGCTGCCGGTGCGATTTCGCCGTGGCGAGGGGGCATGGCTCTGGGACGAGGACGATCAGCCGTACCTGGATGCGCTGAGCGGGATTGCCGTGTGCGGCCTTGGCCATGCGCACCCCCGGGTCACGGCGGCACTGCGGCAGCAAGCGCAGACGCTGGTGCATACGTCCAACCTGTACGGCGTCCCGCTGCAGGAAACCCTGGCTGACGCCCTGTGCGAACGCACGGGTATGGACCGCGTGTTCTTCTGCAATTCCGGCGCGGAGGCCAATGAAGCGGCCATCAAACTCGCCCGCCTGCATGGCCACCGGGCCGGCGTCGAGCGGCCCCGAATCCTGGTGCTGGACAACGCCTTCCACGGCCGCACATTGGCCACGCTGGCGGCCACCGGCAATGCCCGAGCCCAGGAAGGCTTCGGGCCGTTGCCGGACGGCTTCCTGCGGGTGGCGTACAATGACCTGGCGGCCATCGAGAAAGCGGCAGACGAGCATGCGGGTATCGTCGCCGTGCTCGCCGAGCCGATCCAGGGCGAAGGCGGCGTGCAGGTGCCCGACGCCGGCTATCTCCAGGGATTGCGGGCGCGCTGCGATGAGCGCGGCTGGCTGCTGATGCTCGATGAAGTCCAGACGGGGGTCGGGCGCACCGGCGCCTGGCTGGCGAGCCAGCATGAACTGGTGGTGCCCGATGTCCTCAGCCTGGCCAAAGGGCTCGGTAACGGCGTGCCCATTGGCGCATGCCTCGCCCGCGGTGCGGCTGCCGACGTCCTGGGACCGGGCAGTCACGGATCCACCTTCGGCGGCAACCCGCTGGCCGCCAGCGCGGCGTTGGCGGTGGTGGCAACGCTGGACGCCGAGGGCCTGATCGCGCGTGCCGCCGCACTCGGCCACCGCATGCGGGATCGCTTTCGGGATGCGCTGCGCACCGAGCCCGCGGTGACGGCCATCCGCGGCCGCGGGCTTATGATCGGCATCGAGCTGGATCACCCCTGCGGCGATCTGGTGCAGCGCGCCCTGGAAGAGCGCTTACTGATCAATGTCACGGCACAGTCCGTCGTCCGTCTGTTGCCGCCTTTGATCATCTCCGATGTAGAAGCCGAGCGCATCAGCGAGCAGGTCATCCAACTGATCCGCGACTTCGTCCGCGACGGGAGGTAACCCCCATGGACGCCCGCCATTTCCTCACTCTGCGAGACTTTACGCCGGACACCCTGCACCGCCTCATCCGCCGCGC
>NZ_SKOG01000272.1 GCF_007120195.1 Aquisalimonas sp. | reverse complement strand
TCACCCGCGGCCACCCGGCCGTCTATTGCGCTCTTGCGCGCAACGCGCCCCCAACGATGGCTGTTACTGGACCCGCGAAGCCTGTTTGGCCCCTTCGTCACCGGAGCCGAAGGACTGTATCAAAGAGCTCGAGGTTGGGGCATTAGACAGATGCGCGCCGCCTATTGCGCTTGTCTGGGGCGCGCTACCGCGATGCTGTATAGAGCAACAGCATCTGTCATGGAGAGCATCGGCCGTGAACACGCGTTCTCCCCCGTTCCTTGAGCGTGCCCGCCGTGCGATCGGTCGTCGTCACCGCAGTATACGCACCGAGCAGGCTGACATGTTATGGGTGCGCAAATTCATTGTCTGTCGCGGCAAGCGGCATCCAGAAGTGATGGCAGCCAAGGAAGTGGCGGCTTTTCTGACATATCTTCTTGCTGTTGAGCGCAGGGTTTCACCGAGCACGCAGAATCAGGCACTGAACGCGCTGGTCTTTCTTTACCGACATGTACTGGAACAACCAGTTGGCGATATCGATGGGCTGCTACGCGCAGGGCCGAAACGTAAACCGCGCACGGTACTGGCGCCGGTAACGCCCGCGGCGGGTGGATGCGCTCCATGCGCGCTCGCCATCGAGTTCCTGGCTTTCCGAAGGTGAACAAAAAGCGCCGCTGGCGCCGGGCATACGTGCCACGGCGCCGGCAGCGCATGCGGTTAAAGCCCGTTCGGCCGGCCCTTGTCGGGGAGATCGTAATCGCACACGCCGTCAGGGAAGATCGCCTCCAGACGCTGCACATGTTCGTCCGTGAAACTCACGGGGCCATAGGTGCCGTCATTCCGGGCATCTTGGAGAGGCTTGAGCTGGCACTGGAAGACATCCCCCGTAATAGGCCCGCCGGCTTCAATTCGCGAGGTCGTATAGATCGGGAAGGCCAAGGTGCAGGGCCCTTCGACCTGGTCATCAAGGATGCCCGCCCAGACCTGGTCGCCCGCGGCGATGATCTCGGCATCACCATCAAAGCAGGTATCCACGGCTTGCTCTGGCCGGTTCTTCGCGATCCGATTCTTGGGATCCCTCCGGATGCCCAGCGCCCATTCATCCGCGACCATGAGCGCCCGGTCGATCATGGCGCGCAGATCGATGTCCACATCGCCGAACCACACCACGTGATGATCCGCATTGCCCATCTGGTTCACTATCCGCTGCCTCGCGGCAAACGACTGGTGGGAGTGGTGCTGATCAAGGCGCGGCTCGAGCCAGTTGCGTACGTCAAGCACCGGGATGTCGATTGCGCCTCGGAAGACCAGGCCGGCCTCGTAAGCCGCTTCGATGGCCCCGATATCGGGTTTGAACCGTGGGGCCGGGTCGTCGTTGTCGCTCAATTGTTGGTTACGCCGGCTCCACGGATCGAAAGCCTCACGCTGTGCCTGGCGATCAAGCGAGAGAGCCAGAAACTCGCGTTCGTCCATGGTGAAGGGAAAGCCTTCCTCGACCCAGTCTTTCGTTCGTTTCCAGGAGCCCACGCGCGCATTGACATCGAGAAACTCCTCCATGGTAATCCGCCCTTCGGTCAGGGCCCGCAGGCCGAATTGAACCCCGACATTGCCCCAGGGGATGCGCGCCCAACCCTGATCGTCGAGACCATAGATGTTGCGCGCATCCTCGAAATGCGTCAGCCGCATCGCCTCGATATCCGACTGGGGCTCCCAGCGCTCATGGTCGGGAACCCTGTCCAGGCCGAACGTCGGGTTCGCCACCCTCGGTGCATGGCCGCGCCAACCGGCGACGCACTCGCTAACCCCCTTGGCGGCGTTGTAACCCAACAACTTTTGGATGGGGAGGAAGGGGTTCACAATCCCCTCCTGGGGGTTGAATGTGGCGTTCAGCCCCACGAGCCAACTTCGGTTTTCGGTCTGCTCCCAGGTTGCAACGCCAACCTCGGTGGTATCCATGTAGCGCTCAAGCAACTCGCAGTCCGATATGTGGATACCCTGGGTGACCATATCCGGATACGCGATCACCGGTATGGCCACGTCGATCAATCCGGGATGGTTCTGTCCGTAGACGTATTGCTGTATGCCGCCGCCGGAGCCTCCGAGACCCACCGTATACAACGGTTCGCCGAAGCGCTGGACGAAATGCTCCTTGGTCATCAGCGCGGTTTCGCCACCGCGTTGCAGGTTGTAATGCGTGTCGGTTCGGGTTCCTGTCGAGTAGGCGATGGCATGCCCGAGCCCCAGCAGACCCGGGTCCATGGCCGTGCTCCGGGACCATCTGCCCTGGGTGTGACCGATGCCGGTCCCGCCCTGAAAGGCATAGAGCAGCCGGCCGTTCCAGCGGCTGGTGTCAAAGTCCCCCGGGTCCTCGGGGATTCGTTTCGGATCCACCAGCATGGCGTAGCTAAAGAGGTAACGATTGATGGTGCCCCGCTCCACGCGCACGACGAAGTCCACCTCTTCGCCGTCGATGGTGGTCGTCGTGGCGAAATCCTCCGGTGGTTGACCGCTTTCGGGCCACTCGACCCAATCGTCATCGGTACTGCGATAGAAATAGGTGATGAAGGGCTCGATGGAACAGTCGGTGCTGTAGCCGATCACCGTCTCGCCGGCCTCGTCATTGACGCGGAAGCCGGGCGGCTCCTGCCGGTCTACCTCGGGCTGGATGCCGAACTGGTCCACCGTCGTGCAGACGAACGGCTGCTGGTGCGGGCCAGAGAATACCGGGCCGGTGATGGGATGATTGACCAGCGTCAGGTGCTCCAACGCGCCAAAACGCTCGTGAAACAACGCCAACTCGTTGTCACCCACTTGCAGCCCGTCGATCACCCCTTCCAGGCGCCTCGGGTGGCTCTCGAACTGGTTCAGATCCACTGGCTCGCGGTTCAATTGCAGGCTAAGGCGCCGACGCTGACCCGGCGGTGCATCGATGGCGATACGCGCGTTGCCACCGGTGACTTGATCCGGCGCGCTGGACAGTACCGCGAGCGCTATCCGCTTGTCGCCGCCGGGAACGACGCTTGGCCCCTGCGCATTGGTTGCGGCTGGTGCTGCCAGTTGTTGCTCCTGCGTTTGCGCGGATTGTTCGCCGGAGGGTGACTCCGAATCGCTGAGGCAGCCGGCCAACGCCAAGCTCCCCGCGGCCAACAAAATGCCCCCTCGGATCGATGCTGACATGATGCCCCCAATTTGTTGATCCAGGACGTGCCGGTTGTTGGCCAAGACACCCCGACGCCGCAGCCCGGTGGCGGTGCGTGCGTCACTGCGTTTGGCAGGCGAGCCTTGCACCACGCGCGTGGTACGGCGCGGGATACGGATCGTCATCCAAGCCGGGAACCGGCTGGGCAGGCCTTGACTATAGGAGGCGGGAACCATGCTGCCATTAGGACTACCTGGGTAAGGATCGGGGGTTTGTCCGCATTGACAGTCTGCTGATCAATGCTACGTCGAGCGCTAGCGGGAGCCGATCGAATGGACCGTGACCGACCGCGTTGCATGATCTGCAGGCGATGCTGGAGCTACAGGACGCCGGACGATCGGTGTGGAGCCGGCAGCGTGTTCGGGCCTGGAGCATTAGCCGGCGCTGTTGTCGGGCGCCGCCGCTGATGGCGTTGCTGGGACCCCTGGGGACGACTTGCGCAGATAGGGCGCGCTGTCGACAACCAGGCTGAAATGGGAGGACAGCACACGGCCATCGGCCGTACACTATCGCAGCGTCATCCGCCGTCAAGTCAAACCGCACAATGCGCTTCCTCCAAACGCCATCAGGGCTCACGTGATTCACGGGCCGATTGCCCGCCTGGGCAGCTACAGGTGCTGACCTTGACTGAGTTGCCGCATCCGCTTAAAGATGTCCCTATCGATTCTGAACAATCACTCCAGGAAATGGCGCTGCGTCGTGGCCGGTCGCTAAACGAGGGGTGGGCAGATGCCCTTGCAGTCCTGGGTGCATCGGCCCTGGCGTTGCGTTGCGCGGGTGGAGGAGGCGAATTATGTCTGAGAAACGGGTTTCAGGCTTAGGCCGTACCCTGCTCGCCATGGGGGCGATGCTGGCACTGGTTGGCGCCGGACCGCTCGCCCAGGCGGACGCGCTCGACCATCTGATGGAGGATGAGCGCAACACCGTGGAGGTGTTCCAGCGTTTCGGCCCCTCGGTGGTGGCGATCAGCGTCACCGTCCGAGGCGAGCGCCTGGATCCCTTCGAGGGCATTCCGGAAGGCCGCATCCCCCCCGAGTTCCGGGAATTCTTCCGGCAGTTTCAACGCGAGCCCCAGCGGCCCCAACCGCGGCAGGGGGCCGGCAGCGGATTCGTGATTGATGACGAGGAACACATTGTCACCAACTATCATGTAATCCGGGCCGCCCTGCAAGACAACAGTACCGAGTTGCTACCAGACGCGGAGATCCGCGTGATCTTTCCAGGGCAGGATCCGGTGGAAGCAGAGGTCGTGGGGGCCAATGCCCTTTATGACCTCGCACTGCTGCGCCCAACTGATGCCACAGCGGTGCCGGACGAGGCGCGGCCCCTGGAACTGGCCGACTCGGACGCAGTGCTTGCGGGGCAAAAGGCTATCGCCATCGGCAATCCGTTCGGGCTGCGTTCCACCGTGACTGAAGGCATCGTCTCCGGCGTGGGTCGGGACCTGCCAGGGGTCGGTGAGGTGGAGATCCCCATGATCCAGACCGACGCCGCTATCAACCCCGGTAACAGCGGCGGGCCGTTGCTAAGTTCCCAGGGCGAAGTGATCGGGATCAACACCGCCATTGTGCCGGGCGGCGGGCTCGGCGGCCGGCCCGGCTTCATCGGGGTAGGCTTTGCCGTGCCCAGCAACCTGTTGCAGGAGAGTCTGGACGAGCTGCGCGCCGGTGGGCTGACCGACGTGACCTCCCGCGCGCGCCTAGGCGTGTCGGTGATCGGCTTGCAGGGCTACCCCGACAGCGCGCGCCGCGGCCTGGGACTGCCATCCGAGGGCGTGATGATCGTCTCGGTGGAGGACGGCAGCCCCGCCGAAGAGGCAGGGCTGCGCGGTGCGCAGTTCCAGATTCAGGTCGCTGGCCAGGAGCTGCCGGCGGGGGGCGACCTCATAGTCGCCTTGGACGGTGAGGCGGTGACCGACGCCACCGCCTTGCAGCGGCTGGTGTTCGCGCGCCAGGCTGGGGATACGGTGACGCTCACCGTCTGGCGGGAGGGCGAGACCCGCGACGTCGATGTTGAGTTGCGGGAGGTGCCTCGCGGCGAGGGCTGATCGG
>NZ_SKOG01000262.1 GCF_007120195.1 Aquisalimonas sp. | reverse complement strand
TACCCGTAGCACGCCGCAGGGTGGATTAGGCGAAGCCGTAATCCACCGTCAATGACATGGCGCCGCAGGCGCGCAACCCAAGCTGCGTGTGTGCGCCCTTGGCGCGGATTGTTTGACGGTGCATTACGCTGGCGCTAATGGCACCCTACGCCCTTCGATCGGCCGCGTTGCCATGGCGGCTGGACTCGGTACCCGTAGCACGCCGTAGGGTGGATTAGGCGAAGCCGTAATCCACCGTCAATGACACACCGCCGCAGGCGCGCAACCCAAGCTGCGTGTGTGCGCCCTTGGCGCGGATTGTTTAACGGTGCATTACGCTGGCGCTAATGGCACCCTACACCCTTCGATCAGCCGCGGTGCCATGGCATGGCTGGCCCCGGTACCCGTAGCACGCCGTAGGGTGGATTAGGCGAAGCCGTAATCCACCGTCAATGACATGGCGCCGCAGGCGCACAACCCAAGCTGCGTGTGTGCGCCAGCGGCGCGGTCAGCCTGTTCTTCGGCGTGCCCTGTCCCATGCCGGTGTTCGCGCGTTCCTGGGAACGCGGCGTGGACTTCAGCTGAAAGGCTCTAGTCTTCACCTCCCAACGCCCGCTGCCCCGCCCAATCGCGCGCAAACTGCCACGCCACGCGGCCACTGCGCGAGCCGCGTTCCAGGGCAAAGCGCAGGGCGTCCTCGCGCACCGTCTCGGGCTCGGCACTGACGCCGAAGCGTTCCAGCCAATTGTGCACGATGTCCAGATAGGCGTCCTGGCTGAAGGGGTGGAATGAGACCCACAGCCCGAAGCGCTCAGAGAGCGAAATCTTCTCCTCCACCGCCTCGCCGTGGTGGATCTCGCCGTCCACGTTGTGGGCTTCCTCGTTCTCCGCCATGTACTCCGGTATCAGGTGTCGGCGGTTGGACGTGGCGTAGATCAGCATGTTCTCCGGCGCCGAGCTCACGGAGCCGTCCAGCATGGCCTTCAGCGCCTTGTAGCTGGGGTCGTCCGCCTCGAAGGAGAGATCGTCGCAGAAGACGATGAACCGCTCCGGGCGACCGCGCACGAGCCGTGCCACGTCCGGCAGATCCATCAGCTCGGCCTTGTCCATTTCAACCAGACGTAGGCCTCCGCCCGCGTGGGCGTGCAGCAGCGCCTTTACCAGCGAGGATTTCCCCGTGCCGCGGGACCCCCAGAGAAGGGCGTTGTTCGCGGGCAGCCCGCGCAGGAACTGCCGGGTGTTGCGCTCCAGCCGCGCTTTCTGGCGCGAGACATGGCGCAGCGCGTCCATGTCGACGGCGTGGGGTTCAGGGATGGTTTCCAGAAACCCCACCCCCAGCCGGCGCCGCCAGCGAAACGCCGTGCTGGCGGTCCACTCCGGCGCCGTGTGGCCCGGTGGCAGCAGCTGCTCGACTCGCTCCAGCAGCAGTTGCGCGCGCTCGAGGAAGTGCTCCAGGCGGTCCATCAGCCGCGGCCCCTACCAGTCCAGATCATCTGGGATGGGGAATTCACGGTAGAGTTCGTCCTCCTCGTTGCTGTCGGTGCCGGTGACCAGTGCCACGAACATGGTGGCATCCCGCGCCTGCAGCCGGGGCACCACGGCGGCCGGGACCAGGTGGAAGCGGCCCTTGCGCTCCACGATGCCCAACTCGCCGGCGCTGAGCCGCTTTTGTTGCGCCGGGGTGACCTCCAGATTGCGGACTTTGCCGTCGCGGGTGAAATGGAAGGGGACTGTCCCCTCCCGGGTTGAGAGCGCGTGCTCGCGCAGCAGGTCCTCGATCTGCGCCGCGGCGGATTTCTGCTTTTTCTTCTGCTCCCGTTCCTGGTTCAGCGCCCGATCCCGCTCGGCCTTTTCCTCCCGGGCCCGCTGCACTTGTTCCTGGCGTGCAGCCGCCTCGGGATCGGGCTGGCCCTTGCGGGCCCCCTTCGCCTTCTTGCGCTGTGCGCGTTTTTCCTTCTCCGCCTGACGGTTTTTCTTCTCGTCGACCAGTCCCGTTTTCAGCAGTTGCTCGCGAAGTGAATTACTCATGCACACATGTCCATCGGCCTGGTTCGTCGGTTCGGGGCCTGCACGGGAGCCGTTCAGCGATTCCGGATGGCAGGCATGCCACCGTGCAGTGTACTAAGGTCGCGGCGCCCGCCGCCATCGTCCGGTGGCATTCGCGCCTTGCCGCGGCAAGGGGTCGCCCATCAGCGGCCGGTTCGTCCACCCGTGGAGCGGCCGATCTTCAGGCCGACCTGGGTAATACGCCCCCCCTCCATGGCGCGGACCACAAATTCCATGTTGTTCAGCTGGACCCGGTCGCCGACCACGGCCTGCTGCTTGAACAGGCGCAACAGGTACTCCCCCAGGGTCTCGCGGGAGTGGGCCTGATCGGGGATCGTCACGCCGTAGGCACTGGCGAGGGCCGACAGCGGCGTATCACCGTTGAGCACGAATTCACCGAAAAAGGCATGCTCCTCCAGGCGCGCCGGCCCGTGGGCGGTGACGAAAATACGGTCCAGATCCGGCAGAGACTGCGGCCTGGTGAGAATGTACAGGTAATCCTCGGCGCGCAGGATCTCATCCTGAAACTCCCGGATGAGCTTGCCGTCGCGGATCAGGGCGACCACCTGGCTGCCGCGCGGCAGCCGGAGTCGCCCGATCAATTTGTACAGCGCCGGGCTGTCTGAGGCCAGGTGATAGCCCACCATTTCGTATTCCACCTGCCCCGGAAGGTCGAGCTCGAGCCGGTGGACCACACGGGATCGGGGCGGTACGTCGAGCTCCAGCCAGCGTGCGACGGGGGCGACAGTCCAGCCCTGCAGGACCAGGGACAGCAGCACGACAAAGAAGGCGATGTTGAAGTAGGTGTCCGCATCGTCAACGCCGGCGAGCAGGGGGAACAGCCCCAGGAGGATGGGCACCGCCCCGCGCAATCCGACCCAGCCGATGAACGCCTGCTCTTTCAGCGGGAAACTAAACGGTAACAGGGAGATAAAGACCGCCAGCGGCCGCGCGATGAACAGCAGCACACCGGCAACCACAAGCGCCTGGGGCGCGACCTCCACCAAATCCGAAGGCAAGATCAGCAGTCCCAGCATCAGGAACATGACGATCTGCGCCAGCCAGGCCATGCCGTCGTGGAATCGGCGGATGTTTTGCGCGCTCTGCAGCCGCCGGTTACCGAGGATAATGCCGGCCAGGTAGACGGCGAGAAAGCCGCTGCCCCCGATTACCGCCGCCAGGCCGAAGATCAGTAGGGCACCGGAGATCGCCAGCAGTGGATACAGCCCGGGTGTCAGCGGCACGCGGTTGATGGTTGCCCCGAGCGCCAGCCCCCCGAGCACCCCGGCCACGCCGCCAATGCCCATCTGCTGCGCGAATTCGATGACCAGGCCGCCGCCCAGACTGCCGTGCTCGCTGAGAATGATCTCGATAAAGGCAATGGTCAGGAATATGGCCATGGGGTCGTTGCTTCCGGACTCGATCTCCAGAGTGGCGCCAGTGCGCTCCTTGAGTTCAAGGCCGTGGGCATGGAGGAGGTAAAACACGGCGGCGGCGTCCGTTGAGCCGACGATTGCGCCAATGAGCAGCCCGACCATGGGCGGCAGGTCAAAGATCCAGGCGGTGAGCAGGCCGGTGATGGTGACCGTGAGGATGACGCCCAGCGTGGCGAGGACGAGGGCGGGGCGCAGGCCCACGCGGAAGCTGGCCACACGGGTGCGCAGGCCGCCGTCAAAGAGAATGACGGCCAGGGCCAAGCTGCCGATAATGTGGGCTGCCTGGTAATCGTCGAAGGGTACCCCGCCAGGGCCCTCTTCTCCCACCAGCATGCCGATGACGAGAAAGACCAGCAGGAGGGGAGCACCGATTCGGCTGGAGATCACACTGGCAAGGATGCTCGCGACGAACAGCAAGCCGCCCACCAGGATGATTTGGTTGGTTAGATCCAAACGCGTTCCCCGAGTGCCCAGCTCGCGACTGGCGCCATGCAAACGGTGGGCATTATAGCGGATCGGCCGGAGCAGTGTCCGGCGCAAAAAAACGCCCGCCAGGGGCGGGCATTCTCAGCCGGGGCCGTCAGAGGCTCAGGAACTTGTCTCGGTGGTGGAGCCGCTCGCAGCGCCTTTCTTGCTCTCCTGCCGCCGGGTGGGCTTTTTGGCAGGCTGTGGCTCGGCGGTGGTCACGCTCTCCTGGGTGGACTTCTGCAACTCCTCGGCGAAGCCGCGGTTGAGATTCACGAATTCGTTCACGTCCGCACTGACCTTTTCGCCCAGAGACTTGGCCACATCCATTTGCTTGGTGACATAGTCCTGCAGGCTCTGCGGGTCGTGGATCCCCTGCATGGCGCGAAGATTCTCGATGCTCAGCTCGGAATACTGCTTCAGCGCCTCAACCTGAAAATCGGCGATTCGGGCAAAGTGATCCAGCATCGTGCCCTGCGCTTTGAACATCGGGTTCAGTACCTGTTCCATCTGCGCGTTGGTTTGTTCAAACATCTGCGTATACATCCATCCACACTCCTGTTGGCGAAGGACCCCTGAGTCCTTTCTGCGGCGCAGCATAGGCTACAGCCTGATGCAATACAACATCTATTTTTATTTATGTTTTCCGAACCTTAACCAGCACGGCCCCTTCCATGAGGCGCCTCGCGGTGCGAACCACGCTCACCCGGTCGGCGTACCATTGGCCGCCCCGGCAGGTGACCGCAGCGTCCACCTCCAGACGGCCGGCGGTATGGCCCAGCCGGATACTCCCCGCACGCGGTCGGGCCGCTGCATTGACGACGGTTCCCGGGATGCGCGCGGCAACGGCCAGGGCAATGGCGCCGGTGCCGGTGAACGCGTGGTGTAGTCGCCCCATGGAGAGAATGCGGCCGACGACATCCAGCGTATCCGCGGTGTGGGTCTGCCCGGCGCTATCGCGCATGGGGCAAGGAGGTGCCACGAACGCCACCTTGGGCGTGGCCGGGCGGGTCCGGCGCACGGTCGCTGGTGCATCGGCCAGGCCCATGGCAACGGCTCCGGCACAACGGATCGCTTCCAGCATCTCCAGAAGCGTCGGGTCGTCGATGTCTCCGGGCTGTTCCGTGCCCTTGAGCCCGACGTCCGCGGCGCGGATAAACACCGTGGGGTTGCCCGCGTGGATCAGGGTCGCCTCCAGCGAACCAAGGCCCGGGATGCTGAGCGTATCCCGCGGACGGCTGGTCGGCAGGACCGGTCGAGGTTCCGGGGCGCCGAGGAAGTCCAGCCGGATGCCCGCACCGTAGCCTGG